>JAFAWC010000454.1 GCA_019242135.1 Mycobacteriaceae bacterium
CTGGCCGACGGTGACGCAGGCGGCGTAGAGCACCGTGTTGAGCAGCATCCGCCAGAACGGCATCAGCGTGAACACCTCACCGTAGTTGGACCATTGCGGATGCGACGGTAATAGCCGAGGTTCGGTCACCTCGGCTTGCTTTTTCAACGAGCCCGACACCGCCCACAGAATCGGAAACACCGCACACCACGCGATACCGATGAGCGCGACATAGACGGCGGCCGCGCGCACCAGGCCGCGCCTGACCACCCGCGCACCCGACATCAGTACTCCACGACGCTTAGCCGCGTGAGCCGCAGCTGCAGCACCGTCAACCCGAGCAGGATGGCGAACATCACCCATGCCAGCGCGGACGCATACCCGAAGTCCAGGAAAGCGAAGGCGTGCTGGAAGAGCATGATCCCGAGAACGTAGGTGCCGGTCTCAGGTCCGCCGTGCCCGCCGGTGAGGACATAAACCTGGTCAAATGCCTGGAACGCATTGATGATTGAGATGACGACGACGAAGGCCAGCGCTCCGCGGATCAGTGGGACGGTGATCGAGAAGAACTGTCGCACTCCCGACGCACCGTCGACCCTCGCGGCGTCGTAGAGGATGCGGGGCACACCCTGCATCGCGGCCAGCAGGACGACGGTGGCGAACGGCACGCTCTTCCAGACGCTGACCGTGCACAGCGACACCATCGCCCAGTTGGGCTCGGTCAGCCAGGGCACCGGGCCGAGTCCGGCCCACCCGAGCATGGTGTTGAGCAGGCCGTTGTCGGTGTTGAAGACGAACTGCCAGACGACGGCCATCACCACCGATGAGACCGCCAGCGGCAAAAACATCACCGTCCGGAAAACACCGATGCCGCCGATCTTCCGGTTCAGGGCGCCGGCCACCACGAGGCTGATCGCAACCGTGGGCACCAGCGTTCCGACGGTGAAGATCACCGTGTTGCGGATTGCGATCCAAAATAGGGGGTCGGCGGTGAAGAGCTGGGAGAAGTTGCCCAGGCCGACGAACTTGGGTCGGGTGAACAAATCCCACTTCTGAAAGCTCATGTAGAGCGAGAATCCGAGCGGAAACAGCATGAACACGACGATCGCGGCCAGGTTCGGCGCGACGAACGCGCGTCCCGCCCGCGCGCGTTGTCTGGTGAGCCTGCTGGTCATCGACTGCGCAGAACCTCGTCGACGTCGCGGGACAGCCCCGCCAACGACGAGGCCGGACGCACGCCGCGCAGCACCGGTCCGAAGCTGCGATCCATCAGCGCGTCGATCTTCTCCCATACCGGGGTGACCGGCAGATACCCCGAATTCGACGGCCCGCCGGTGAGCACGTCGAGGGCACCGATGTTGGTGTGCGCCTGCGCGAATCCGGCCGAGCCGACCGCGGAGGTCAACACCGGCACGAACAGACCCGTCTCACCGGTCAGCGCCTGCCCGGTCGGGCCGGTCGCGAACTTCACGAACTCCCACGCCTGATCCTTGCGGGAACTGGACGCCGCGATCGCGAGACCGGTGGTGCCGATGTCGGACCGGGCCTTATCCGCACGAGGTCCCGACGGCAGCACCGTGATGTCGAAGTCGAGACCGTCGGCGCGCGAGAAGGTCTCATATCGCCAGTGTCCGCCCAGCGCCATGGCCGCCCGGCCGGAGGAGAACAGGTCCATGGTGGACATGGATTGCTGGTCGGCGGCTTTGGGCGCCACCCCGTGCCGGCAGGCGAGGTCTGCGTAGAACTGGATGCCGTCGATGAATGCCTCGTCATCGAAATTCAGGTGCGTCGGGTTGGCGCGCGGCGTGCACCACGGGGTGCCGTTGTTCATGCCGAACAACCCCGCGGAGTAGTACGGAACCCAGGTGTCCACGAATCCCCACTGGGTGACTTTGCCGGCGCGGTCGCGCCGAGTCAGTGCGACAGCGGCGTCGAGGAACTCCGCGTAACTCCACGCCGCATCCCACCGCGCCGGCGGCGGCGCCATGTTCGCGTCGGCGAACAGCTTCTTGTTGTAGAACAGGAAGTTTCCCGACCACTGCTCCGGAAGGGCGTACTGGCCGCCGTCAAAGGTGAAGGTCTCATACAGCGCCGGCACGCTGTCGGCCTTGAGCTCCGTCGCGAACGTCTGATCCCGCGCCAGCATCGTGGTGAGGTCGAGCAGCACCCCCCGGTCGGCCAACCCGGCGTACGTCAACTCCCACGCCATCAACACATCCGGGCACTTGCCGCCCGCACAGAACGTCGACATCTGCTGCATCGGGTCGGGCCCCGACAGCACCGTGCGCACCGGGATGTCGCGATGCGCGCGCTGGAACGCCTCGACGATGCGCATCCTGGCGTCCGCCTCGTCCGGGTTGGCCTGGAAGAAAAATGTCAGCGCGTTGTCGTCCTCGCGACCGCACGACGACGGCCACGGCGTCAAGGACGCCGCACCGAGCACCGCGGCGCTGCGAAGCAGCGTGCGCCGGCCGAACCGCTTGTCGAGCATCGCCTCTGAGCTGAGCTACGCCGAAACCAACGACAACCCGTCGCGGTGCCGCACGAATGCCCGCCCGCCGTCCGCGCTGACACTGATGTCGAAGGGCCTGCGTCCGACGGCAACGGTTTCGCTGACGGTCGACGTCGCGGTGTCGATGACCGATACCGAGTCGTCGCGGCTGTTCACGACGAATGCCCGCCCGCCGTCGGGGCTGACCGCGACCCGACACGGCCGTGCGCCAACGGAAACGGTGGCGATGACCGAGTCGGTCGCGGTGCCGATGATCGACAGCGAGTTGTCGAGGTTGTTGACGACGTAGGCCCGGCGCCCATCCGGGCTCACCGCGACGTCCCACGGGTACTGGCCGACTGCGAGGTTCTTCACCGTCCCGGTCGCCGTGTCGATCACCGACACCGAGTTGGTGTCTGAGTTCACGACGTAGCCGCGCGCACCGGCGGTGGTGAAGACGGGCTCTGGCCCGTAGCCGCCGATGCCCAGACGTCCGATGACGCGGTGATACGTGGCGCTCCCCGGGTCGGTATCGATCACCGACGTCGCCCCGTTTCCACACAGTCCGGCGTACAGTCGTAACCCGTTGGGGCTGAGCGAGATTCGGTACGGATAGGCCGCTAGTTTGATGGCCGCCGTCCTGTTGGTGGCGGTGTGGACCGCCCACACCACGTGGTCGAAGTGGTTGATGGCGTAGACCCATCTGCCATTGGGGGCGATGCGCAGCGCGGTCGGCGGGTCCCCGAGTTCGATGTGGTTGATTACCGTGTCGCGGCTCGGGCTGTCGGCGACGGTGTCGATCACCGTCAGGTGGCCATCGACCTCGTCGACGGCGTATGCCCGGCTGCCGTCGCGACTGAGCACGACGCCCGTGGCCCACGACATTCCGACATCGAGAGTGTCGATGACCGTGTTGCATGACTCACTGTCCAACGCGGTGTCGATGATCGACAGCGAGCCGTCGTCGTGGTTGGTGACGTACGCGCGGGTGCCGTCGCGAGTCAGCACGAGCGCCGACGGATACCGGCCGACGTTCACCGTCGCGGACCGCCCGGACGTGTCGATCACCTCGATCGCGTCGTCGTCGGTGCGGATCACGAACGCCCGGCTGGTGTCCGGGTCGGCGACGACGTCATAGGCGTTGCGATCGATCGGGATTGACGGCGCGGCCTTTTCAGGATGAGAACGACCCTTGCCCGACACCCCGCCGTCCGCGCCCGACACCCCGTCGCTCCCGCCCGACAACCCGCCCGACAACTCGGCCGCGACGGTCGACACGGTTTGCGCGCGAAAGTCCGTGATGTATGCGCGGTCGGCCGCGGGATCGGCGGCCACACTGTAGGGCGCACCCGCGGGAATGGTGTTCATCGCGCCCGTTTCGATGTCGATGATCGTCACGGTGCCGGCGACGAGCGACGCGTCCAGCGCCGTGACGAACGCGTACCGGGCGCCGACGGCAACGCCGACCGGGTGGTCACTCAGCAGCAGGGTCTCAGTCACCGCGGTGGTCGACAGATTCACCACCGAGACCGAGCCGCCCCCGGTGTTGGTGACGAAGGCCTGGGCGCCGTCCGGTGTGATCGCGACCTGGGCCGGGTGCTTGCCGACCGCGATGGTGTCGGTGAGGGTACCGGCGAGCGTATCGACGACGATCAGCGAGTGCGCCTCGTTGTCCACGACGTAGGCACGCTGCTCGTCGGGGCTGATGGCCACCCCGGTAGGCGCCGTGCCGACGGCGATCGTGCACGTCTCCCCATTGAGGACCGACGTCTCCCCGGAGAGCACCGTCAACGTCCCGTCGGTCTGATTCGTCACGTACACGCGTTCGCCCGCGACAGCAACGCCGTACGGGTTTTCGCCGACCGCCATGGTCGTGGTGACCGAAAGGGCGTCGGTGTCGATGACCGACACCGAATTGCCAACCGAATTGGCCACATAGGCCCTGCGGCCATCTGCGCTCAGCGCGATCCCGTACGGTGCCCGGCCGACGTTGACGGTGGCGACCACCGTGCCGGTGCCGGGGTCGATCACCGACACGGCGTCGTCACCGGTGTTCACCACGTAGACGCGGGTCCCGTCCGGGCCGACGGCCACGCCGGTCGGGAACGCGCCGACGGAGACGATGTGGTCTGCGCCGGTCGGGGCGGCAATCGGTGTCTGCAGCGGGATGTCGTATCCGGTGTCGCCGTGGATCAATTCGGCGAGTGCGGGGAGGCGGGCACGGACCCGTCGCACCACGGCGCGCACTGACGCGAGCATCGGCACGTGCACGGTCGGCGTGGTAGCGCTCAGCGAAGCGAGGCCACTCACGTTGGTCCGCCAGACCGGCAAATGCGAGCTCATCACTCTCGATCCTAGGGTCGGCGGAGTGCTTGGGCACGGTTATTGCATACCTTCCTCGCAGGTCATCGCGGCTAAGCGGGCCTAGCAAATTTTTTCAGCGCGCCGGCGTCGCGCAGACATCGATCCGAATCGTCACACCGGCATCCGCGCAAAAACGTTCTGCAGGTGCGTGACACTGGCGATCACATCGCGCACCGGCCCCTCGTCGACCGGCTCAGCGGACAGCATGGTGTCCTGCTCGAGTACGTACCAACCGTCAAACCCGTTGTCCCGCAACGCTGTAACGATCGCGTCGACATCGACGCTCCCGAGTCCCAGCGGGGTGTACAAGCCCTGCGCGACCGCCTGCGTATAGCTGAGCTCACCCGATCGGACCCGGGCGGCCAGCGCCGGGTCGACGTCCTTGAGGTGGACGTGGGCGATTCGGTCGGGCACCGCCCTGGCGAGCGAGGCCGGATCTGTGCCACCGATCACCAGGTGGCCGGTGTCCAGGCAAAGCGCAACCGCCGAGCCGCTGAGCAGACGCTGCACGTCGTCGGGCGTCTCGATGACCGTTCCGACATGGGGGTGCAGGACCGCAGGCACGCCACGCCGGGCGGCCACCGCTGCCAGCCGGTCCAGGTTGGCCAACAACGTGTCCCACTGCCCGTCGTCGAGGGAAAACGAGGAATCGTAGCCGCGCTGGCCCGCGACCGCCGCCACCACCAACACACCTTCGCCGCAGGCCTCCAGCAGGTCCAGGCGGCCCGCGATGTCGTCGACAAAATCGTGATCGGCGTCGTGCAGCAGCACCGGCGCGAATGCCCCCGCGCAGCGCAGACCGTGGAACCCCAGCTGTCGCACCGGTTCCGGTAGGTACCCGGGCGGGCCCAGTTCGGTGCCGGCAAGTCCGGCGAGGCGCATTTCGGCCAGCACGCGGTCGGGACCGAGCTGATGACCCCACCCGGGGACTTCGCACACTCCCCACGAAATCGGCGCGCCGGCGATTTTCCCGGCGACCTTCGCACCGCTCACCCGGTCGAAACCCCAGAAACCCGAGCAACCCCAGCGACCGACACCGGCCGGCGACGCTGCCATGACAACGTTGCCGCTTCGGCGATCCACGCCACCTCAGCCGCGTCAAAAGCCGTGCACGCCGGCGTCGCACGGCCGGCGACGACGTCGACGAACGCCACCAGTTCGGCGCGGAACGCGTCGGCGAAGCGGTCCATGAAGAATCGGTGCGGCGGGCCCGCGGGGAACTCGCTGCCCGGCGCGGCGTTTCGCACCGGCGCACCGTCGTCCCAGCCTGCGACCATGGAGTCGGCGCTGCCGTGCACCTCCAGCCGGCAGTCATACCCGCGGCCGTTGTAGCGGGCGGCCGACACCACGCCGATCGTGCCGCCCTCGAAGGTG
>JAFAWC010000229.1 GCA_019242135.1 Mycobacteriaceae bacterium
GGCATGGCTGCCGATGACCGCCCAGCGGGTGTCGGTCCGTACGCATTCAACGTTCATGGCGAACAAAGCGCGCAGGCCGTCCACGCCGATAAAGTCGGTGTCGGCCATGTCGACGATGACTGCGCCATCGTCGGGCACCACTCCGACCATGTGGTGGGCGAGCTCGGCGGCATTCGTCGCATCGATCTCGCCGCTGATCGTGACAACCGTTAACCAGCTGTAGACCTGTGCCGTCATAAGTGCGTTACCGCAATCGATTACCGAGGTGCTGTGAAGCTCCTCAGCGGCTTGGGTATGCACAGCAGTCATTGACTTAACCCTTATCGGTCGACCACTGATTGTGGTCGGGAACGCCAGGCGCGCAAAGGACCCGAAATTTGTCAGCCCGTTAATTTGTGCCACGACTGGCGATCTCGACAGGCTGTGATCTCAACCTTGTGCAGAATTTTAGGCAACGATCTTGAACTGCACTATGCAACCGGCGACACCCGTCGTCTTCTAACGGTTTTTTAACAGTAGCTCCCGCCCAGCCGCGGCTTAGGCCGTCGACGCCTGGCCGTGGCTAGGCCATCGACACCGCCTCGGCCGCCAACACCTCACTGGCCGCCCGCTCGCCCGAGCGCACCGCCCCGTCGACCCATCCGCACATCACCGCCGAGCTTTCCGTGCCCGCCCAGTGGATGCGCCCGCACGGCGCGCGCAGCGCGTGCCCGAACTGGGTCAGTACACCGGTGGGCGCGTGGCTGAGCATCCCGCCGCCGGAGTATCGCTCCACACTCCAGTGCTGTTCGATGTAGTCGACGGGGGCGTTGGCCTTGTCGCCGAACCGCGCCGACAGTTCGCCGAGGATCGCGAGCCGACGCGCGGGTTCGTCGAACCTCGCGAGGTCGCGGGCGATCGGGCCCTCGACGATCACGCACAGCACACCCGGCCGGCCTTTGTCCCCGCACGCGTCGATCGTCACCGTCGCCGGTGACCCCGGCGCCGCCGACTGCCCTGATAGCCCGTCGGCACGCCAGAACGGCTCGTCGTACACGATGTTGATCTTGAAAACTGCGCCGCCGGGCATCCGCTGGTGCAGGAAGGACCGGTCCATCGGCAGCATCGGTTCGTAGATGATCTGACTGGCGATGGCCAGCGGAACGGCCACAACGGCGCGGCGCGCCCGCACCGTCATCTCGTCGGTTCGCACGGTGACCCCGTCAGCGTCCTGCTCGATCCTGCGCACAGGTTGAGACAGATGAAGCGCATCGCCGATCTCGGCGGCCATCGGGCGGTAGATGGCGCCCATGCCGCCGACCGGGCGCGCATCCTGGGAGCCGCCCTTGATGCTCAGGACGAAGTTCGGCCCACCCCCCGATGCCATCTGATACAGCACGAACAACATCGAGACCTCCGACGCCGCAGAGGTGTAGCAGCCGGCGATGGCCGTCTCCAGCAGGTCATGCGCGGATCGCGACAGCGTATTGCTGTTCAGCCACTTCGCCAGGCTGATCTGATCCCATTTCTCGGCGTTCTTTGCTTCCCACGGCGCCTCCAACGGAATCGACTTGCACATCTGCCCCATCTCGAGCAACACCGCGCCGAGGTTCGCCACCGCCCACGGGCTCATCGTGAGCGGGATGGTGCCCTTGTAGCGGTACTGTTTGCCGTCGACGACCATCATCGCGTCCCCGTCGAGGAACTGCTTGTAGCTGCGCACCCCGAATTCGTCTATCAGTGCGTAGATGCGGTCCTGGCCGGGTCCGATCCATGCGCCGCCGCGGTCGATCCACAACCCGTCGTCGCGTACTTCGGTGAACGTGCGGCCCCCGACCCTGTCGCGCGCCTCGAGCAAAGCCACCGAACGGCCGGCTTGCTTCAGTCGCAGCGCCGCGGAAAGCCCCGCGAAACCTGCACCAACGACGCAATAGTCGACCTCGGCCATCACTTCTCCCTGTCCAAGTCCCCAGTCAAGGCTGTGTCACGCGCAAACCGGCATACGCCCAACCGCAACTATCGCGCACGTCAATAGTTGCCGGACGGTAATTGGGCGATTTGCTTCGACCGGGCGGCGCGAGTGTCAGCGCGGGATCAGGTCCCCGTCCACTTCGGTGGGCGCTTCTCGGCGAACGCGACCGCGCCTTCCTTGGCGTCGTTCGAGCCGAACACCGGCATCAGGATCTTCACCTGTTCTCGCCACATCTCGTCGGGTTGCCAGCCGCGCGATTCGGTGATGATCCGCTTGGTCGCCGCGACCGCGAGCGGTCCGTTGGCGGTGATCTTCTCGGCCAGCGCCAGCGCGCCCTCCAGGGCCTTGCCGGGCTCGGTGAGCACGTTCACCAAGCCCAGCTGATGCGCACGCTCGGCAGACAGGTTGTCGCCGGTCAGAGCCAGCTCCATGGCGATCTGGTACGGGATCCGCTGCGGCAGCCGCAGCAGTCCGCCGCCGCCGGCGACGAGGCCACGCTTGACCTCGGGGATCCCGAACGCCGAGTCCGATGCGGCGACGATGAGATCGGTGGCAAGCGCGAGTTCGGTGCCGCCGGCCAGCGCGTACCCCTCGACCGCCGCGATCAGCGGTTTGACCGGCGGGCGCTCCGTGAAGCCCATCCCCCGGCCCTCCACCACGACGTTCTCCCCCTTGGCAAACGCCTTGAGGTCCATCCCGGCACTGAACGAGCCGCCGGCACCCGTCAGCACCCCTACCGACAAGCCGCGGTCATCATCGAGCCGGTCCATCGCGTCGGCGAGGCCGCGGCTCACTTCGGCGTTGACGGCGTTCTTCGCCTGCGGGCGGTTGATAGTGATCAGCAGGATCCGCTCGCGCTGCTCGACGAGTACTGCGGGCGCTTGGTCTGACGGTTGGCTCATGAGTACCTGAAACTACCCGACGGCGCCCGATCGCCGGTCGGTACCATTTCAACAGGCCAGCGAGGCCGGGAGCAGGGGAGAAACCATGAGCGACGTTGACATCGACACGATCGAGATCGAGAAGTGGGATCCCGAATTCACCGAACGCGTCATCAGCATCCTGCGGCCCGTGCTCAGAAGGTACTTTCGCACCGAGGTGCGCGGCCTCGATAACATCCCGCCCGCGGGCGGCGCGCTGCTGGTGTCCAACCACTCCGGCGGCCAGTTCGCGGCCGACGTACCGATCCTCGCCATCGAGTTCTACGAGAAGTTCGGCTATGACCGGCCGATTCACACGCTCAGCCACGACATGCTGTTCACCGGGCCCATCGCCAACGTGTTGCTCCGCACCGGATTCATCCGGGCCAGTCCGGAGAACGCGGCGGCCGCACTGCGCTCCGGCCACCTCGTGGTGGTGTTCCCTGGCGGTGACTACGACGCCTGCCGGCCCACCGTGTGGGAAAACCTGATCGACTTCGACGGCCGCAAGGGATATGTCAGGACGGCTATCGAGGCCGGGGTGCCGATCGTGCCCGCAGTGTCGATCGGCGGCCAGGAAAACCAGTTGTACCTCACGCGCGGAACGGGATTGGCCAAGCGGCTCGGACCCGTCGCGCGTGCGGTCCGCACCAAAATCCTTCCGCTGTCGATCGGTTTTCCGTTCGGGCTCAGCGTGGCAGGCATCTTGCCGCCGAACTTGCCGCTGCCCACGAAGATCGTCACCCAGGTGCTCGAGCCGATCGACATCGTCGCGGAGTTCGGCGCGGACCCCGACATCGCGCTCGTCGACGCCCACGTGCGCGAGGTGATGCAAAGAGCGCTGGACAGGTTGGGCCGCGAGCGCCGACTCCCGATTCTCGGTTGATTCGATGTCCGCACTCGACGGCGTGAAAAACAGCATCGGCCTGATCGCGACGATGGGGCGCGCCCGGCTGATCGCGCCGATGCGTCCAGACAAGTACGTGCGGATGGCAGCGGTGATGCGGCGCGAGAACATGGCCGCCACATCGGGTTTCGCCAGCGCCGCACAGCGCTGTCCGGACCGGCCCGGTCTGATCGACGAGCTCGGCACGTTGACCTGGAAGCAGATCGACGAACGCGCCGACGCGCTGGGCGCGGCCCTGCAGGCCCTGCCCGGCGGCCAGCCGAAAACCATTGGCCTGATGTGCCGCAACCACCGCGGCTTCCTCGACGCGCTGATCGCCGCCAACCGCATCGGCAGCGACGTCCTGCTGTTGAACACCTCGTTCGCGGGGCCGGCGCTCGCGGAAGTCGTTGCCCGCGAAGGCGCCGACGCGGTGATCTACGACGAGGAATTCGGTCCGACGGTCGACCGGGCGCTGGCCGACAGACCCGACGCGACCCGCATCGTCGCATGGACCGATTCGCCCTCGGCTCAACTCACCCTGCAGAAGCTGATCGACGACCACAGCGGCCAGCAGCCCCGGCGGGCTGCGCAAAAGAGCAGAACGGTGCTGCTCACGTCCGGCACCACCGGTACCCCCAAGGGCGCCAAGCTGACTGGCGGCGACGCCTTCGCGCTCAAGGCGATCCTCGACCGCACTCCGTGGCGCGCCGAAGAGACGGTCGTGATTGCCGCGCCGATGTTTCACGCCTGGGGCTTCTCGCAGTTGATTTTCGCCGCCTCCATGGCGTGCACGGTGGTGACTCGGCGCAAATTCGATCCGGAGGCCACCCTTGAGCTCGTCGACCGCCACCAGGCGACGGGATTAGCAGTCGTCCCAGTGATGTTCGACCGCATCATGGATCTGCCCGATGATGTCCGCAAGCGCTACAGCGGACGGTCTCTGCGCTTCGCCGCCGCCTCGGGATCACGGATGCGGCCCGACGTCGTGATCGCCTTCATGGACCAGTTCGGCGACGTCATCGTCAACAACTACAACGCCACCGAGGCCGGCCTGATCGCCAGTGCCACGCCACAAGACCTGCGCGCGGCCCCCGACACCGCGGGCAAGCCGGCCCCCGGCACCCAGATCCGCATCCTGGACAAAGATTTTCACCAGGCACCGACCGGCGAAGTAGGTCAAATCTACGTCCGCAACAGCACCCTGTTCGAGGGCTACACCTCGGGCAAATCCAAGGATTTCCACGAGGGCTTCATGGCCTCCGGCGACATGGGTTACCTCGACGAGAACGGCAGGTTGTTCGTCGTCGGTCGTGACGACGAGATGATCGTCTCCGGCGGCGAGAACGTCTATCCGATTGAGGTGGAGAAGACGCTCGCCGCGCACCCCGAGGTCGCCGAGGCCACGGTGCTCGGCGTGGACGACGAAAAGTACGGTCAGCGGCTCGCGGCGTTCGTCGTTCTCGCCCCCGGCGCGTCGGCGACCGTCGACACGCTCAAACAGCACGTCCGCGAGAACCTGGCCAACTACAAAGTCCCCCGCGAGATCGTCGTGCTCGAAGAACTGCCCCGCAGCAACACCGGCAAGATTCTGCGCAACGAACTCAAGGCACACGTCGGTGCCGATGATTAAGCGCCTCGCGGGACGGTTGCACCGCCCCCGCCCGCTGCTCCGCGCAGTCATCGAGGTCATCAACGCGGTCAACGGGTTACGCCCGCTCGGCCGCAAGGGCTATAAGACGATCGCGGTGTTCTGGTTCGGCTGGCCGACGTCCGAAGTGCCGACCCTCTATCTCGCGGCCTCGGTTCTCGACGCGGTGCGCCGTGGCCGGCGCGGCGACTTCACAGGCCCGCGTGGCAAGGCCGCGCTGGTGTTGCAGGCGGCCGCGTGGGCGGTGTTGGCGGTGATCCACCGCCGGGCGGTGACGACGCCGGGCCCAGTCCTGCGCACCGCGCTGCGCGACGGCCTCGGCGACGACTACGCCGAGGTGATCGCGAGCTTGCCCTCCCACCCGTCGCGGACCGGACGGCCCAGCGGCGCGCTGCGCACCACGTTGATCCGGCGGCGCTACGTTGAGCGGAACAACGTCGTGCGCTACGGACCGCACGGCCGGGCCAACCGGGCCGACGTATGGCGCAAGCGTGATCTGCCCCGCGACGGGCAAGCACCTGTGCTGGTACAGATTCCGGGGGGCGCGTGGATGATCGGGATGCGCCGCCCGCAGGCCTACCCGCTGATGAGCCACCTGGCCGACCGCGGCTGGGTCTGTGTGTCGGTGGGATATCGCGTCGCGCCGTGGCACACCTGGCCCGATCACATCGTCGACGTGAAACGGGCACTGGCCTGGGTCAAGGAGCACATCGCGGAGTACGGCGGCGACCCCGACTTCGTCGCGATCACCGGTGGCTCGGCCGGCGGCCATCTCGCCTCGCTCGCCGCACTGACACCCAACGATCCGGCCTTCCAGCCGGGCTTCGAAGAGGCGGACACGTCGGTGGTCGCAGCCGTACCGATTTACGGGCGCTACGACTGGTATTCGGTCGACGGCGAAGGCCGTCGCGAGTTCGTCGCCTTCCTGCAGAACTACGTGGTGAAGAAAAGCTTCACCAAATGCCGTCAGGTCTACGTCGATGCCTCATCGATCGCGCGCGTGCACTCCGACGCGCCGCCGTTCTTCGTGCTGCACGGACAGGACGACTCGATCATCCCCGTCCAGGAGGCCCGGGACTTCGTCCGCGAACTCGGCGATGTCGCCAAACGCCCGGTGCTCTATGCGGAGTTGCCCCACGCGCAACACGCTTTCGACATGTACGGGTCGCCGCGCGCGCATCAGTCCGCCGAGGCAGTAGCGCAGTTCTTGTCCTGGGTCTACGCCCGACGACAGTGACACGGCTGCCCGACAAGCAGATTCAGTCGGCGTCGATCAGGCCGGGGCCATCGCCGTCAGTACCTCGGTCAGCCTGTCGGAAAGCCCCGAGGCGGCGCGAATTTCGGTGAACGCATGCACCAACGCGTCGGTGACCTCATGAGGATCGTCGAGCGTGATGTCGTCGGTCAGCACCGAGATATTGAGCTGGTCGACGTAGCTCCACACCGTGATGTTGACTGCAGCCCCCGCGATCAGCGGTCCGACAGAATAGATTTCGCTGATCATTGCCCCACCGAGGCGGCCGCGCTCCCTCGGCCCGCGCACGTTGGAGATCGGCAGGTTCAGCAGCCTGCTCTGCGCCTCGCGCTTGGACAGCCAGCGAAACACCGCAGGCGCCAGGCCCGGCGGCAGATACGCTGCCCACTGCGACACCACCTCCGGCCCCAGCAGATGGAAGTCCTCCTTGGCCATCGAGGAGGCCAACGCGGTGAGCCTGACCCGCTCCAGCGGGTCGTCGAGGTGCACGGGCAAAGACACGTTCAACCCAAAGAACTCGTTTCCGGTCAGTCTCTCCGGTGACGTGTCCAGACTGGCCGGCACGGAGGCGATCAGCGGCGAGTCGGCGCGACCGTCGTAGCGCAGCAACAATTCCCGCATCGCCCCCGCCGCAGTGGCCAGCACCAGGTCGTTGATCGTGATGCCGATGTGCTTGCTGGTCTCCTTAACGTCGGAGAGCGCCAGCGTTGCGGTGCCGAACCGGCGTCCGGGTGAGACGACGTGGTTGAGGAAGGTGGGTGGTGGCGAGAACGACTTCGCCAGCTCGGGTTGCTCGCCGCGCTCCTTGCTTCGGGCCCGCACCCGTCCGATCCCCGCGGCGGTCTGGCGCGTCAACCTGGGCAGCTTGCGGAGCTGGCGCATGTGGTCCCGCCAGGCCGCCTGCACGAGCGCTCCGGTGGAGGGTGCCGGATTGGTGGCGTAGAGGTCGCGCTCGTCTTGAATCGGACCCTTCAAATCCATCGCCTTGGCCATCAGATTCGCCGAGGCGACTCCGTCGGCCAGCGCGTGGTGAACCTTGCCGATGACAGCGAAACGGTCCTCGGCCATGCCCTCGGCGAAGTACATCTCCCACAACGGGCGGCTGCGATCCAGCGGCGTGCCCGCGATCTCGCCGATCACCTCGTTCAGCTCGCGCCGTCCGCCCGGGCGCGGTACCCGGACCCGGCGCAGGTGATAGTTCAGATCGAGGTCCGATTCCTCCAGCCACATCGGGTGATGCATTTTCAGCGGGATGTCGACCAGCGTGTAGCGCAGCGGTTCCAGCAGGTGCAGCCGCCGGCGCAGGGTGCGCCGAAACAGCTCGAACGTGAACTCGCCCTCGAAGTCGGCGGCATCGATGACACCGACCTTCAGCGTGTGGGTGTGGATGTTCGGCGTCTCGCTGTACAGCAGCATGGCATCCCAGCCGTTGAGCCGTTTCACGCCAACCCCTTTTGATGGATGACTTCCCACATCCCTAAGAAGAGGCTAGATCACCTCTTTTGCCCTGCTCAACAGGTGACGGCGGTGAATCTCGTTGAGGAACAAACCGATCACCATCGCGACCGGCCGGGTGCGGGCGCCGTCGATCATGTCGAATCCGTGAGTGGCGCCCGG
>JAFAWC010000663.1 GCA_019242135.1 Mycobacteriaceae bacterium
CTACGAGCGTGAGAAATCCGGCAAGGGGCAGGTCATCGACGCTGCCATGGTCGACGGTGTCAGCATCCTGGCGCAGATGCAGTGGACAATGAAAGCGGTCGGCACGCTCTCCGATGACCGCGAATCCGGCCTGCTCGACGGCGGTGCGCCCTTCTACCGCACCTATGAGACCTCGGACGGCAAATACATGGCGGTCGGCGCCATCGAACCGCAGTTCTTCGCCGAACTTCTTGCGGGGCTCGGCCTGAGCGCCGCTGACGTGCCCAATCAGCTGGACCGGGACTCGTTTCCCCAGATGCGCAAACTATTCACGGAGCGGTTCGCCGCCAAGACGCGCGACGAGTGGACCGAGATCTTTGCCGGCACCGACGCGTGTGTTACGCCGGTGTTGACGTGGAGCGAAGCCGCAGAAGGCGAACACCTGCGGGCGCGTTCCACGATCGTGCACCGGAATGGATTCGACCAGGCTGCGCCCGCCCCACGGTTCTCGCGCACCCCGGCGGCCGACTTCGGTTCACCGCCGGCCGAGACCACTGCAGTGGCCGGAATCGGCTGGTAATCAGTTAGCTGAACACGCCGAAACCGCGAAAGCTTCCCCGACCGCGGCAAAGTCATTACCCTCGAAGGGGTGGCCTTACGCGCGTCGCGTGAAGTGTTGATCGATGCTCCGCCGGAGGCGATCCTGGATGCGCTTGCCGACATCGAGTCGGTGCCACAGTGGTCCCCGCTGCACAAGCGCGTCGAGGTAGTCGACAAATACGACGACGGCCGCCCGCGCCACGTCAAGGTCCACTACAAGCTGATGGGAATCACCGACAAGGAACTGCTCGAATACCACTGGGGCCGGGATTGGATGGTCTGGGACGCCGACGAGACGTTTCAGCAGCACGCCCAGCACGTCGAGTACACCTTGAAACCCGAAGCCGGACAGACCCGGGTGCGCTTCGACATCACCATGGAGCTGAGAGCGCCGATCCCGGAGTTTTTGATGAAACGGGCGAAAAATTACGTTCTCGATGTCGCGACGGAAGGCCTGCGGCAACGTGTGTGTGGAAACGGCCGCGAATCCGGGGACCCCGAACCGAACTGACTATCGCTGCAGCGACGCTGGCTCGGGCGCCGAACCCGACGTCACCCGGCGCTGCCGCTCGGCGGTGGCCAGGTAAAACGCCCACCCGAACGACGAGCTGGCGGTCAGCACGAACAGCAAGTACAGCCACGCATGCCGAATGCCGCGTCGCCGGCCGTCGACGATGGCGAACAGCGGCAGCAGGATCAGGCTCATGACGTAGTAATCCGAGCTAGCCGAACTAGCTGCCCAATTCGCATAATTCAGCTCGACGAACTCGCGCCAGCTGCCGTGCTCGCCCCAGATCGGATTAGGAGTGCCGACCGCGTATTGGTTGATGTAGCGAACGTTGCAGTAGTAGCCGATCGCGGTCGCCGCGATACCCGCGGTGTAGTAGACGACTTCGAGCAACGACACCTTCGGTCCCGTCACCGGCTGCCTGAAGACGTGCGGATTGGACGCGACGATCCCGACCACGACCGCAATGGCGATGACCGCATGGACGATGAGCGCAATCATGTTGCCGCAGTCTGGTCCTCGGCACCAGTTATGTCAATATTGACATAACTTCATACGGTACCGTACCCGCATGGCCAGGCCGGCGCAGACCGCGCGCAGCGAGCGCACCCGCGAGGCGTTGCGGCGGGCGGCGTTGGTGCGTTTCCTCGCCCAGGGCGTCGAGGACACGTCGGCCGAGCAGATCGCCGCCGATGCCGGCGTCTCGCTGCGCACCTTCTACCGCCACTTCGCCTCCAAACACGATCTGCTTTTCGCCGATTACGATGCCGGCTTGCACTGGTTCCGCAACGCGCTCGCCGGGCGACCGCCGACCGAACCGGTCATCGAATCGGTCCAGGCGGCGATCTTCGCCTTTCCCTACGATGTTGACGCCGTTACGCAGATCGCCTCACTGCGGTCTTCGGAACTCGACCCGGACCGGATCGTGCGGCACACTCGTCAGGTCGAGACCGACTTCGCAGAGGCCGTCGCCGAGCACCTTGAGCGTCGGCTCCCATCGGCAGATGGCGCCGACGCCTCCATGCATGTCGCGGTCACCGCCCGGTGTATCGCCGCCGCGGTGTTCACCGCGATGGAGACCTGGATGCTCGGAGACGACAGATCGCTGGCCGAGCTGGCCCGCATGTGCAAAATCGCGCTCGGCTGGCTCGCTGCCGGCGACGCGATGTTTCGTCAATATTGACAAAAGATGGACCCTCGTGGCACCGTCCGACCATGGCGGACTATGACGCGATCGTGGTCGGCGCGGGACACAACGGATTGACCGCCGCCGCCGTGCTGCAACGGGCCGGTTTGTCCACGCTGTGCCTGGAATCCAAGCTGTACGCCGGCGGTATGGCGTCCACCGTGGAGCTCTTCGACGGATACCAGTTCGAGATCGCGGGCTCGCTGCAGCTCACCACCTCGGCGACCGTCAGCGCCGAACTCGGACTGGAGTGCCTGCCGACAGTCGACCTCGACGTGATGTCGGTGTCGCTGCGCGGCGTCGGAGACGAGCCGGTCGTCTACTACACCGACCCGATGAAGCTGTTGACCCATCTCAACGAGGTACACGGCGCCGAGGCGGTCAACGGCATGGCCGGTCTGATGGCCTGGAGCCAGGCCCCGGCACGCGCGCTCGGCCGGTTCGACGCGGGTCGGCCGCCGAAGTCCCTGGACGAGATGTACGCGTGCGCGACCACCGAATTCGAGCGGTCGACGATCACCGACATGCTGTTCGGTTCCGTCAGCGAGGTGCTGGATCGGTATCTGCCGGACAAGGAAAAGCACGGTGCGCTGCGGGGCATGCTCGCCTTCCTCGCGGTCAACACCACCTACCGTGGACCCGAAACTCCCGGGACTGCAGCCGCATTCGCGTTCGGGCTCGCGGTGCCCACCGAGGACGCGGTGCTGACAAAGAAGTTGCGCGGCGGCATTGGCGCGCTCACCCAGCATCTGATCGCGCGGTTCACCGGTGACGGGGGAGAGTTGTGGCTGCGCACCCCGGTGGCCGAGATCCTGGTGGACCAGCGCCGGGTCGCCGGCGTGCGCACCGAGGACGGTTCGGTTCTGCGGGCCCCGATCGTGGTCTCGGCTGTTGCACCGGATTTCACGCTGAACCGGCTCATCGACCCGAACGCGGTGCCCGCCGACGTTCGCGAACGGTTCTCGCGCACCGACCACCGCGGCAGCTATCTGCAGATGCACTTCGCCCTCGACGGCATCCCGGAGTTCGCCGCACCGTATGAACTTCTCAACGATCCCGTCATGCAGGCGAACATCGGTGTGTTCGCCACACCCGAAGAGCTCCAACAACAGTGGGAGGACTGCCGGCACGGAATCGTGCCCGCCGATCCCGCCGTCGCATTGCAGCTGCCCTCGGTGCACGACCCACAGCTGGCGCCCGAAGGCAAGCACGCGGCCTCGGCGTTCGCGCTGTGGTTCCCGATCGAGGGCGGCGACTACGGCCGCATGAAAACCGAGATGGGACAACGCGTGATCGACAAGCTGTCGCGCATCGCCCCGAACTTCGAACGGCTCATCACCCGGCACACCACGTTCACGCCGCGCCACATGGGCACGATGTTCGGCGCCCCCGGCGGCGACTACTGCTACGGGCTGCTGCACCCCGACCAGATCGGCGTGAACCGGCCGGGCCCGACCGGTTACGTGGATCAGCCGATCGGGATCGGCGGGCTCTACCTGGGCAGCGCCGGATGCTACGGCGGTCCGGGTATCACGTTCATCCCCGGCTACAACGCGGCCTGCGAAGCACTGCTCAGCGGCTGAGCGTCGAAAGCCTCCGCAGCGCCTCGTCGAGGGTGTCGTCCTTCTTGCAGAACGTGAAACGCACCAGATGATTCCACGTCGCGCCATGCGCACCGTCGGGATCACAGAACGCCGACAGCGGGATCGCCGCCACACCCGTGCGGTGCGGCAACTCGGCGCAGAACGTGGTGCTGTCGGTGTAGCCGAGTGGCCGCGGGTCGGCGCACAGGAAATAGGTGCCGCCGCTGTGGTGGACGTTGAAACCGATCGCCGCCAGCCCGGCCGCGAGCCGATCACGCCGGGCCTGCAACGTCTTTCGCAGCGCGCCCACCCAGTCTTGCTGGGTGGCCAGCGCCAGCGCGACGGCCGGCTGAAACGGTGCACCGCCGACATAGCTGAGGAACTGCTTGGCCGCACGCAGCCCGGCGATGAGATCGGCCGGCCCGCAGGCCCAGCCGATCTTCCACCCGGTGCAGTTGAACATCTTGGCGGCACTGGAGATCGTGACCGTGCGCTCGGCCATTCCGGGGAATCCGGCCAGCGGACGATGCCGCGCTTCGTCGAACACCAGGTGCTCGTAGACCTCGTCGGTGATCACCAGCAGATCCGCTTCGACGGCGACCTCAGCGATCGCGGTCAGTTCGGTCTCGCGCAGCACCGCCCCTGTCGGGTTGTGTGGCGAGTTGATGATCAGCGCCGTCGTCCGGGGGCTTACGGCGCGGCGCAACGCGTCGAGGTCGACGGCGAAGCCGCGGCCGTCGGGGACGAGCGGCACGCTCCGGCGGTGCGCCTGGGCCATCGCGAGCACCGGCGCGTAGGAGTCGTAGTACGGCTCGACGAGCAACACCTCCGAGCCGGGCTCCACGAGCCCGATCACCGCCGCGGCGATGGCCTCGGTGGCGCCGACGGTGACCAGCACCTCGTGCTGCGGGTCGTAGCTGACCCCGTATTTGAGGTGCCGGTCGGCCGCGATCGCCTCCCGCAACGCGGCGATGCCGAGCCCGGGCGGGTACTGGTTGACCCCGTCGGCGATAGCCTGCCGGGCGGCCTCGAGCATCGCCGGCGGGCCATCCTCGTCGGGGAAACCCTGGCCGAGGTTGACGGCCCCGATCCGGGCGGCCAGCGCCGACATCTCGGCGAACACCGTGGTGGCGTAGGGCCGCAACCGCGAAACCGTCATAGCCGCCTATCTTGCCAACAACGCCGCGCTCGCATTCGGCACCAACGCTCCCGCTCCGGCCCAACCAACCTCTCCCGCTCCGGCCCAACCAACAGGTTGGTTTAACCAACTGCTAGGCTGCCCGCTTAAGCACCCGCCACCTGCACTGGAAAAAGGAACACGCATGTCCGAAGAAGCCTTCATCTACGAGGCGATCCGCACCCCGCGCGGCAAGCAGAAGAACGGCTCGCTCACTGAGGTGAAGCCGCTGAACCTGGTCACGGGGCTCATCGCCGAACTGCGGCGCAGGTTTCCCGATCTGGACGAGAACCTGATCAGCGACGTGATCCTGGGCGTGGTGTCGCCGGTGGGCGACCAGGGCGGCGACATCGCCCGGACCGCGGTGCTGGCCGCGGGCCTTCCCGAGACCACCGGCGGCGTGCAGCTCAACCGGTTCTGCGCGTCGGGCCTGGAAGCCGTCAACACCGCCGCACAGAAGGTGCGCTCCGGCTGGGACGACCTGGTGCTGGCCGGCGGCGTCGAGTCGATGTCACGCGTTCCGATGGGCTCCGACGGTGGGGCCTGGGCGACCGACCCGGAGACCAACTACCGAATCGGATTCGTTCCGCAGGGCATCGGTGCTGACCTCATCGCGACGATCGAAGGGTTCTCCCGCGAGGACGTCGACGGCTATGCGCTCCGCTCGCAGCAGAAGGCCGCCGACGCGTGGTCGGGCGGCTACTTCGCGAAATCGATCGTGCCGGTGCGCGACCAGAACGGACTGGTGATCCTCGACCACGACGAGCACATGCGGCCCGACACCACGATGGAAGGCCTGGCCAAGCTCAAGACCGCGTTCGACGGCATCGGCTCGATGGGCGGCTTCGACGATGTGGCGCTGCAGAAGTACCACTGGGTCGAGAGGATCGACCACGTCCACACCGGCGGAAACAGCTCGGGCATCGTCGACGGCGCCGCGCTCGTGCTCGTCGGCAGCGAGAGCGCGGGCGCGGCGGCAAACATGACCCCGCGGGCGCGGATCGTCGCCACCGCCACGAGCGGCGCCGACCCCGTGATCATGCTGACCGGACCGACCCCGGCGACCCGCAAGGTGCTGGACCGGGCGGGGCTGACCCTCGACGACATCGACTTGTTCGAGCTCAACGAGGCCTTCGCGTCGGTGGTGTTGAAGTTTCAGAAGGACCTGAACATCCCCGACGAGAAGCTGAACGTCAACGGCGGCGCGATCGCGATGGGCCACCCGCTGGGTGCCACCGGCGCGATGATCACCGGCACGATGGTCGACGAGCTCGAGCGCCGTAACGCCCGCCGCGCGCTGATCACGCTGTGCATCGGCGGCGGCATGGGCGTGGCGACCATCATTGAACGGGTCTAGCACGAGTCTTCGATAGGAAAACTATGGCGCAGAACACTATTGCTTGGGACCAGGACGCCGACGGCATCGTCACACTGACGCTGGACGACCCGACCGGGTCGGCCAACGTGATGAACGAGCACTAC
>JAFAWC010000008.1 GCA_019242135.1 Mycobacteriaceae bacterium
TCGCCCGCTTAACGTTATAGCGAGCTGCGTACGCGCCCACAGTATTGCGACGCGTCGCGCCGGAAGTGTTGCACATCACGCGCTTCTACCTCTACGGTTTGCGCGCGGGAGGTACCCGCCTTAGAGCCGCTTGCGCGAAGAGCAAAACGGCCGATGAGCGTACCGGGAGGCGGTTGTGCCGGCGTCGCGCAGCATTGTCCGCCGGATCGGTGCAGCCGCTGCCGTTGCGCTGATCACGGCGGCGGTTGTCTCGGCGTGCGGATCGGGTGGCGGTGGCCTTGTGATCAACTTCTACACACCCGCCGGCGACGCCAACACCTTCGCCGCGATCGCCAGACAGTGCACCGAGCAATTCGGGGGGCGATTCACCATCCAGCAACTGAGTCTTCCCAAGGGCGCCGACGACCAGCGGCTGCAACTCGCCCGCCGCCTCACCGGCAACGACCGGACGCTCGACGTGATGGCGCTCGACGTCATCTGGACCGCCGAGTTCGCCCAGGCCGGTTGGGCGCTGCCGCTGTCGGATGATCCCGCCGGCCGCGCCGAAGCAGACGCCGTCACCGACACACTGCCGGGACCGCTGAAGACGGCAAGGTGGAACGACAAGCTCTATGCGTCTCCGGTCACCACCAACACGCAATTACTTTGGTACCGAGCTGATCTGGTCACCAATCCGCCATCAGACTGGAACGCGATGGTGGCTGAGGCGACACGCCTGCACGACGAAGGCAAACCGAGTTGGATTGCAGTGCAAGCCAAGCAGTACGAGGGCCTGGTGGTCTGGTTTAACACTTTGCTGGAAAGCGCTGGTGGTCAGGTCCTCTCCGACGACGGCAAGACCGTCACGTTGACCGACACCCCATCGCACCGCGCGGCGACGGTCAGGGCACTGCAGATCATCAAGGACGTCGCCACAGCGCCCGGCGCCGATCCTTCGATCACCCAGACCAATGAGGAGTCGTCACGGCTGGCACTCGAGCAAGGCAACGCCGCGCTCGAGGTGAACTGGCCGTTCGTGTTGCCCTCGATCATGGGCAACGCGATCAGAGGTGGCGTCTCGTTCTTGCCCCTCAACCAGCGAACCGACCTCGCGGGTGCCATCAACAACGTCGGTGATTTCGACGCCAACGACACACAGTTCGCCGCTGCCTACGACGCCACCAAGGCCGTTTTCGGGTTCGCACCGTATCCGGGCGTGCTGCCGGACACCCCGGCCAAGGTGACGCTGGGCGGATTGAACCTCGCCGTCGCGAAGACCACCCGGCACCAGGCCGAAGCCTTCGAGGCCGTTCGCTGTTTGCGCAGCGCACAAAACCAGAAGTACCTCTCGATCCAGGGTGGCCTGCCCACTGTCCGGGCGTCGCTGTACGACGATCCGCAGTTCCAGCTCAAGTACCCGGCCTACGACATCATCCGCCGGCAGCTCACCGACGCCGCCGTGCGCCCGCTGACGCCGGTCTACCAGGCCGTTTCGACGCGAATCTCGGCGACACTCGCGCCGATCACCGGCATCGACCCCGACACCACGGCCGACAAGCTCGCCGATCAGGTGCAAAAGGCGATCGACGGTAAAGGACTGATCCCATGACCGCCGCGATCTCAGACCGCAGATCGGATCGACGCCTCGCATTTGTGTTGATCGCCCCGGCGGTCCTGTTGATGTTGGCGGTGACCGCGTACCCGATCGGCTACGCAGTGTGGCTGAGCCTGCAACGAGTCAGCTTGACCACGCCCGACGACATGTCGTTCGTCGGCCTGTCGAATTACCAGACGGTGCTCACCGACCGGTACTGGTGGACCGCGCTTGTGGTCACCCTCGTGATCACGGTGATCTCGGTGTCGCTCGAACTGATGCTGGGGCTGGCACTTGCGCTGGTGATGCACCGCACGATCTTCGGAAGAGGCGTGGTGCGCGCCGCGGTGCTCATCCCGTACGGCATTGTCACCGTCGCGGCGTCCTACAGCTGGTATTACGCGTGGACGCCTGGCACCGGCTATCTGGCCAATCTGCTGCCTGAAGGCAGCGCGCCGCTGACACAGCAGATTCCGTCGTTGGGCATCATCATCCTCGCGGAAGTGTGGAAGACGACGCCTTTCATGGCACTCCTTTTGCTGGCGGGGCTCGCGCTGGTGCCCGAAGAGCTGTTGCGGGCGGCGCAGGTGGACGGCGCGGGCGCCTGGAAGCGGCTCGTCAAGATCACGCTGCCGCTGATCAAGCCGGCGATCCTGGTGGCCCTGCTGTTCCGCACCCTCGACGCGTTTCGCATCTTCGATAACATCTACGTGCTCACCGGGGGATCCAACGACACCTATTCGGTGTCAATTCTGGGCTATGACAACCTGTTCAAAGCCTTCAACCTCGGCCTGGGGTCAGCGATCAGCGTGCTGATCTTCGCGTGCGTGGCGGTGATCGCGTTCGTCTTCATCAAACTGTTCGGGACGGCGGCGCCCGGCGCGGACGACGGGAAACGGTGAGATGGCCAGGCGAGTCGGTGTGGGGCACAGGGCGTGGTGGCTGATTGTCGATATTCTCGTGCTGGCCTACGCGCTGTTTCCCGTGCTGTGGATTCTGAGCCTGTCGCTCAAGCCCACCTCCACCGTCAAAGACGGCAAGCTGATCCCCTCATCCATCACCTTCGACAACTACCGCGGAATCTTTCAGGGCCACCTGTTCGGGCCCGCTCTGCGCAATTCGATCGGCATCGGACTGATCGCCACCGCCATCGCCGTGGTGATCGGAGCGATGGCGGCCTACGCCATCGCGCGCCTAAACTTCCCGGGCAAGCGCCTACTCGTTGGTGTCGCGCTGCTGATCGCGATGTTTCCTCAGATCTCGCTGGTGACACCGCTATTCGACATCTCCCGTGCGCTCGGGTTGTTCAACACCTGGCCGGGACTGATCATCCCCTACATCACATTCGCTCTGCCGCTGGCCATCTACACGCTGTCGGCGTTCTTCCGCGAGATCCCGTGGGATCTGGAGAAGGCGGCCAAGATGGACGGCGCCACTGTCGCTCAGGCGTTTCGCAAGGTGATCGTTCCGCTGGCCGCACCCGGCGTCGTCACCGCCGCGATCCTGGTGTTTATCTTCGCGTGGAACGACCTGCTGCTGGCGATCTCTCTGACGGCGACAACCGCCTCGATCACCGCTCCCGTCGCGATCGCGAATTTTCCAGGGAGCTCGCAGTTTGTTGAGCCCACCGGATCCATCGCGGCGGGCGCGATGCTCATTACGGTGCCGATCATCGTTTTTGTTCTAATCTTCCAACGACGGATCGTCGCCGGATTGACCTCCGGCGCGGTGAAGGGGTAGTCGATGGCCGAGATCGTGCTGGACCGGGTCACCAAGAGTTATCCGGACGGCACGACGGCGGTGCAGGACCTCTCGCTGGTCATCGCCGACGGCGAGTTCATCATCTTGGTCGGTCCCTCCGGGTGCGGCAAATCCACGACGCTGAACATGATCGCCGGCCTCGAGGAGATTACCTCGGGAGAGTTGCGCATCGACGGGGAGCGGGTCAATGATAAGGCCCCCAAGGACCGCGACATCGCGATGGTGTTTCAGTCTTATGCGCTGTATCCGCACATGACGGTGCGCCAAAACATTGCCTTCCCACTCACTTTGGCGAAAATGAAGAAGGCGGAGATCGCCGAGAAGGTCGAGGAGACCGCCAAGACTCTCGATCTCACCGAGCTATTGGACCGCAAGCCCGCAAGTCTGTCGGGCGGTCAGCGACAACGGGTCGCGATGGGTCGCGCGATCGTCCGCAATCCGCGGGCCTTCCTGATGGACGAACCGCTGTCGAACCTGGATGCAAAGCTCCGCGTGCAGATGCGCAGCGAAATCTCCCGCCTGCAGCGGCGGTTGCACACCACCACGGTTTATGTCACGCACGACCAGATCGAGGCCATGACGCTGGGGGACCGCGTTGTGGTGATGCGTGCCGGGGTCGCACAGCAGATCGGCACGCCGCAACAGCTTTACGACCAACCGGTCAACTTGTTCGTTGCCGGGTTCATCGGTTCGCCGGCGATGAACTTCTTCCCGGCCCAGCTGACCGACGTGGGGGTCAGCCTCCCGTTTGGCGAGATCACCTTGACCCAGCAGGTGCATGATGTACTTGCCGCGCATTCCGCGCCGACCAATGTGATCGTCGGTGTCCGGCCAGAGCACATCGAGGACGCGAAGCTGATCGACGCCTACCAGCGGCTGTCTGCGTTGGTGTTCGAGGTGAGTGTCGACATGGTGGAGTCGCTGGGAGCAGAAAAGATCGTGCACTTCACCGTCGAGGGAGCATCGGTGCACTCGGCTCAGCTCGACGAGTTGGCCGCCGACACCGCTGCGGGTGAGAACGAGTTTGTCGCAAGGGTTCCCGCAGCCTCGGCAGCGCGGGCGGGGGAGAGAATCGAGCTGGCGTTCGACACCACCAAGCTTTCTATCTTCGACCCGGACTCCGGCGCCAATCTGACGATTCCGCGCGACGACGGGTGACCGACTTCGGGGGTGACGTGCGCGCGCATCTGCGCGACCACTTCGCCCGGGTGGGCGTTTCGGCAGCGCCCGATGTCGCAACTGTGACGTTCGTCGGCGTGCCGCCGGTTGACGTGCTGAAGTTCGGCCCCGACCCGCTCGGAG
>JAFAWC010000094.1 GCA_019242135.1 Mycobacteriaceae bacterium
TGGAGACCTATCTGCAGTTGATGTTTTTGAAGTTTCGATACCGGCTGGGCTATGAGTCGCTGTGCCGGGAGGTCGCCGATTCCATCTCTTGGCGTCGGTTTTGCCGGATCGCGCTGGACGGGTCCCGACAGCTTCCACCCTCGACCATTACCACCGCGGCGAAGCCGTTTTTCAGGTCCTAGTAACCCACGATTCCAGCCAGTTCGTGTGCCACCGCATCGAATGCGCGCAGCGTGTCCAACAGCATCTGCGGGTCCCCAGCATCCGGCTGGGTGGATAACTTGGTGGCGACCATCTCCGCGGCGCGGTTGATGTAGATCAACTGACCACACATGCCCTGGCACAACACGACGTTGTTGCCCGGGTAGGGAAACCACACTTGGTTGCGGTACATGCCGCCGGGCATTTGGTTGTCATCTGGGCTCGCGGCGAACGCCCCACGCGAGTCGGGACCGCCGTCGAGAGTGTCGGCGATCCACGCCGCCGGCACCACTTGTTGTCCGGTCAACGAGACGCCGTCGTGCAAGAACAGCGACCCGAACCGGATCATGTCGGTAAGACAGGCGTTGATGCCACCGTCGAATAATCCGGTGCCGTCCGTGTCTACGCCGATGGTGGCGTCGCACTGGGCGCCGATGCGGCTCCACAGCAGTTCCGACATCAATTCGGGCATCCGCTGGCCCCCCGCGACCTCGCAGATCCATCCGAGTACGTCGGTTTCACAAGAGCGATATTCGAACGGGCCGCCGTGAGCCGACTTCTGCCGCAAGGTCAGCAGGAAGTCATGCAGCGTGGAGGGGACCTCCGGACTGCGCCGGGGTGCCCACCCCATCGCCTGGTCGAGGTCGTGTATCTCTGCGGTCGGGTGGAGGTAATTGTCTGAGAAGGCGATACCCGACCTCATGTCCAGCAGGTGGCGCACAGTCGCACCGGCATAGCCGCAGTTCGCCAAGGCGGGAACGTATGCCGTGACGGGCGCGTCAACCTCGATCGCACCGGCCCCGTGCAGCGCGCCCACTACGGCGGCCACTAGCGACTTGCTCACCGAGAAGAGCAGGTGCCGGGTGTTGGCCCCAAAGCCGTCGAGGTACTCCTCAGCCACTAGCGAACTGCGGTGGGCGACGGCCCACCCGTCGGTAGCTGTGGCGGCCATCACCGCGCCGACGGTGGTGGCCGCCCCGTCGGTGGCGGTCAACGGGGTCTCGGCGATCGGCGCGCTGGCTGTGGGCAACGCCGCGACCGGTCCGGTCCCGCGCGAGATCACCGCGGTCGGCACGAAGTCTTCTACGTGCTGGAACGACCAATGCGAATAGGGCGCGGACTGCCAGTTGTCCAGTGAGATACCGGCCGGCGCGCCTTTCACGCGCGCGCGACGAGCCGTGACACGATCGGCGCGACGGGCGTCAGGGGCGTTGAGGTGAACTTCGCCTTCATGCCCTTGACCCAGCGCTGGCAGCGCTCGCTGAGCTGATAGTCGTCGGTCTGCAGGTGTGAGCGGGTGACGAGCACGCCGAGTTGGGCGCCCTCGGAACGTAAGTCACCAGGCGCCGCGACACGCATGTAGAAGGCCTCGGACCCGTCGAGCAACGTCGCCCAGTCGTTGGCGGACCGTGCAAAGGAGACGCGACCGTCGTCGTCTATGCGCCACACACCGGTGCGTGGCGTAGTGGTGAAGAGCTCGATATCCGGCGACGTCTCTGTAAGGATCACTTGGCCCCAGACCTCGTCCTCGCCATAGCCCCGCTCCCATCGCGCGTTGATCTCCTCGATGTCGAGCTCGTAGTCCACGTCCATGTACTCGAGCAGGTGAAAGAGAAACAGTGGCATGTCGGCGTAGGCCTCGGTGGTCAAGTTCGTCATCGGGCTGGCGCCACTCAGGCGCGGATTCACCTCGCCGCGGTATAGCTCGTCGGAGTCGAGGTCATGCAGAAGGTCCACCTCGAAGTAGCCGCGGTAACCCTCGCGGCGCATGACGTCGCCCAGCTTTCCCACCATTTCTCGCGCGGCGTGCGTCTGTGCGGGCGGCAGCACCTCGTGCCAGATGTCATTGCCGCACCAGCTGCCCCTGTGCGGAGTCAGCTCCGAATAACCGACGAGGCTCGTCATCGCGGGGCCGATCACGGTGCCGTGGCTGGTCACGGCACCCTCGAGGCACACCTCGACATTGCGGATGCGCTTCATGACTTTGACTTCTTGCTGCCCAGTCAGGTCACCGGCGCACTGGTCCCAGTCGCGCTGACCGTGCACAAAGAACGTCCCGCTGCCGGCGTTGCCATAAGCGACCGAGACGACGAGGTCGTCTCCTAATCCGGCGTTTTGTGCGAGCGCAAGCAGTTCGTCGTAGGAGCCGGCCCGCCCCATCACGTGAGGCACGCTCGGTACACCCGCCTCGTGGGCCAGGCGCGTCATGACGATCTTGGAGCCGAGGCGTTGGCGCAGCTCCGTCGGCGGGTGCATGACCTCGAGACCCGCCGCCCGAGCGAGGGCCTGGATTTCCTCGTTTAGCATCACAAAGCAGCACTTGCCGCCGGGACCTCGACCCGCGATGAACTCGAGTGTCTCGGGATCAGACAGGAGGTGGCTGCACACCTCGTCCATGGAGTCAAAATCACGGCGGTCGCGTCGCCGAGGCACGAACACGCGCGAGTGTGTGCCCTCGAAAGAGTCAAAGTAGGTCAGATAGAAGAAGTTTCGTATCCAGTGGTCAACGCCTAACAGGTTGAACGGGGTCGGCGAGATGAAGTACAGCGGCACCTTGTTGTTGTGAAAGAACGCGCGTATGTCCGAGAGGCCATTCAGCGGGCGGCGCGGTTCGGGCTCCCCGTTGGTGTGCGCGGTCACGCTAGCTGCGCTGCCGTCGTCGCCTGGGCCCGGCGCTGGGTCGGCGGCTGGGGCGGGGGCGCTGCGATCAGCGTGACGGCGGTGAGCTCATTTATGTCCATGCCACAAGTGTGCACATGCCAATGGTCGTGCGGAAGTGTGCAGTGCCTGAACGTCGGCCTCGTATAACACCAACAACTAGAGCAGCCCGGGTTTCACGACATGATGGCTTCGCCACGCTTGAGACATTGGATCGTCAGCGCAGGACCGCCAAGTATGAGGGTGGGGCCGCTAGTCTCGCATTTTCGCGCTGCGAGATGCCGACACCTCTAGCTGCAACGAACACGGTCGTCGAACTTCTCGACATAGTCCGCGCGCGCCAATCAATTGGTGAGACATCCAAGCCCTCGCAGATTGTCCGATCGCGTGACCCGCACCGGGACGCACAGGGACAACGAGGAGGCATCACTCCTGATCAGCAGCGGTCACTGAGAAAACAAGGGGCACAGTGGGACTCCGTGAGGGCGACTGTAAATGTGTCGGGCGCATCCGCAGAGATGAGCGCTCCGGACCAACATTGTGATGATCTCGCGTTTACGCCGACTGTGGTTCGGCGGACTCGTCGGATCCCCGTGACGGGGCGGTTCGGCGCACGTGTGTGGGATACCACGACGTGAATGCGGCCGCAGCGATAAGGGTTGCGTAACTTAGCGTGTGGGCAGCCCATGGCGCCAGCATGTGGTCCATCAATATCCACGCTAGCGCGGTGTTAATGGTAAACGCCGTGGCCCATGTCGTGGTGATCACCACATTGGTGCGCATGAACACCGGTTGATTCCACAGCGCCGGATCGGTGTTCTGGCGGGCGTAAGCCAACGAAAAGGGTTTGCCGACAAGCAGTCCGGCCCATGCACCGATGGCCAGTGCACCGCTTGCCAGCACGCCCATGTGCTTGATGGTCCACATGTTGTGATACCCCACGAC
>JAFAWC010000206.1 GCA_019242135.1 Mycobacteriaceae bacterium
CCGCCGGCCACCAGTGAGCCAGCGCCGACACCGACTCCCAGCGAATCAGCGGTGCCCACGGCTCCGGCGCCGTCGCCGCCTGCGCCGACTCCGCAGACACCGGGCATGACTTGCCGGAACGCCGCATGACCACCCAGCCGCAACCCGTAGTCGCGGTGACACCGGCGTTGCCGAACCGACGCAACGCCGAGCTACTGCTGCTCGGATTCGCCGCCGTCATCACCGCAGTGGCGTTGGTGATCGTCGAAGCGAACCAAGAGCGGGGCATCCGATGGGACTTGGCGCAGTTCATCCTCGCCTATCTCGCGCTGTTCGGCGCGGCGCACATGGTGATCCGCCGGTATGCGGGCTACGCCGATCCCCTGCTGCTTCCGATCGTCGCGCTGCTCAACGGTCTCGGCCTGGTTATGATCCACCGGCTCGATCTCGCCAACGGTCCGACGACTTCCGGTGCCGCACAAGGCCCGAGCGCGAACCAGCAGATGCTATGGACGCTGATCGGCGTGGTGGCGTTCACGCTGGTCCTCGTCTTCCTCAATGACCACCGGCTGCTCGCCCGCTACGGTTACGTCTGTGGGGTCGGCGGGCTGATCCTGTTGGTGATTCCAGCGTTGCTGCCGGCATCGATATCGGAGGTGAACGGAGCGAAGCTCTGGATTCGCCTGCCCGGCTTCTCAATTCAGCCGACCGAGTTCTCAAAAATTCTGCTGCTGATCTTCTTTGCCGCCGTACTGGTCGCCAAACGGGGCCTGTTCACCAGCGCCGGCAAGCACTTCCTCGGCATGAATCTGCCGCGGCCGCGTGACCTGGCTCCCCTGCTGGCCGCCTGGATCATCTCGGTCGGTGTGATGGTCTTCGAAAAGGATCTCGGCGCATCGCTGTTGCTCTACGCATCGTTTCTGGTCTTGGTGTACATCGCCACCGAACGCCTCAGCTGGGTTGTGATCGGGCTGGCCCTGTTCGCGGCGGGAAGCGTTGCGGCGTATTACATTTTCGGGCACGTCCGCATCCGGGTGCAGAATTGGCTCGACCCATTCGCCGACCCCGACAACACCGGTTACCAGATGGTGCAGTCGATGTTCAGCTTCGCCACCGGCGGCGTGTTCGGCACGGGGCTGGGTAACGGCCAGCCGGGCACCGTGCCGGAAGCTTCCACGGACTTCATCATCGCCGTGGTGGGCGAGGAGCTCGGCCTGGTCGGCCTGGCCGGCGTGTTGATGCTGTACACAATCCTGATCTTGCGGGGGCTTCGCACGGCGATCGCGGTGCGCGACAGTTTCGGCAAGTTGATGGCCGCCGGGCTCGCGTCCACCCTGGCGATCCAGCTGTTCATCGTTGTCGGCGGCGTGACGAAGCTGATCCCGCTGACCGGCTTGACCACTCCGTGGATGTCATACGGGGGGTCATCGCTGCTGGCCAACTATGTGCTGCTGGCGATTCTGGTGCGGATCTCACACACCGCGCGCAGGCCGATCGTCCGGCGGCCGCCGAAGGCCACCCCGATTGCCGCGGCAAGCACCGAGGTGATTGAGCGCGTATGAACACTTCGCTGCGCCGCGTGGCGATGACGATCATGGTCCTGATCGTCCTGCTGCTGCTCAACGCAACGATCATGCAGGTCTTCCGCGCGGACGGGCTGCGCTCCGACCCGCGCAATCAGCGGGTGTTGCTCGACGAGTACTCCCGGCAACGCGGCCAAATCTCGGCGGGCGGCCAGCCCCTCGCCTACTCGGTCGCCACCTCGGGCAGATTCCGCTACCTGCGGGTCTATCCCAACCCGCTGGCCTACGCGCCGGTCACCGGGTTCTATTCGCTGCGGTACTCGAGCAGCGGATTGGAGCGGGCCGAGGATTCGATACTCAGCGGGTCGGACGAGCGGCTATTCGGGCTGCGCCTTGCCGACTTCTTCACCGGCCGTGATCCGCGCGGCGGAAACGTCGACACGACGATCAAACCGCAAGTGCAGCAGGCGGCTTGGGACGCGATGGCCAAGGGGTGCGGTGGTGGGCCGTGCACCGGCGCCGTCGTCGCGCTCGAACCGGCGACCGGCCGGATTCTTGCGATGGTCTCCGTGCCGTCATTCGATCCCAACCTGCTGGCCTCCCATGACATCGGGGCGCAGGCGCAAGCATGGCAGAAGCTGCGCGACGATCCGGCCAATCCCATGCTGAACCGGGCAATTGCCGAGACTTACCCGCCGGGGTCGACGTTCAAGGTGATCACCACTGCGGCGGCACTCCAGGCCGGGGTAACCGAAGACGAACAGCTCACCGCCAATCCATCGATTCAATTGCCCAACAGCACGGCGACTTTGGAGAATTTCGGCGGCACTCCATGCGGCAGTGGCCAAACCGCATCGCTGAAAGAGGCGTTCGCGCGATCCTGCAACACGGCGTTCGTACAACTGGGCATCAAGATAGGCACCGACGCGCTGCGCAGCACTGCGACGGCGTTCGGTTTGGACTCATCGCCGAACCCGATCCCGCTGCAGGTTGCGGAGTCCACCCTGGGTCCCGTCGTCGACCAGGCCGCACTGGGCATGTCAAGCATCGGGCAGAAGGACGTTGCTCTCACACCGTTGCAGAACGCGATGGTGGCGGCCACCATCGCGAACAGAGGCGTCACGATGCAGCCCTACCTGATCGACAGCCTCAAGGGGCCCGACCTGACCGCGCTGAACACCACCCAGCCGGTAGAACTGCGGCGGGCAGTGCCCGAACAGGTCGCGGCTAAGCTGACTGAACTGATGATTGGTGCCGAACAGGTAACACAGCAGAACGGAGCCATTCCCGGCGTGCAGATTGCGTCCAAGACCGGAACGGCCGAGCATGGCACCGACCCGCGCACCACCCCACCGCACGCCTGGTACATCGCATTCGCACCCGCTCAAAGCCCCACGGTCGCGGTTGCGGTGGTGGTGGAGAACGGCGGGAACCGGCTGTCGGCCACCGGGGGCGCGCTCGCCGCACCGGTGGGCCGTGCGGTCATCGAAGCCGCGCTGCGGGAGGGCACATGAGCCCTCGCGTGGGTGAGACACTGTCGGGCCGGTACCGGCTGCAACGGCTCATTGCGACCGGCGGCATGGGCCAAGTCTGGGAGGCCGTCGACAGCCGGCTCGGCCGGCGGGTAGCGGTCAAGGTGCTGAAAGCGGAGTTCTCCTCGGACCCCGAGTTCATCGAACGGTTCCGCGCCGAGGCGCGCACGACAGCGATGCTCAACCACTCCGGGATCGCTAGCGTGTACGACTACGGCGAGACCGAGATGGACGCCGACGGCCGCACCGCGTACCTCGTGATGGAGCTGGTGAACGGGGAGCCGCTGAACTCCGTGCTCAAACGCACCGGGCGGCTGTCGCTGCGACATTCGCTGGACATGCTCGAGCAGACCGGCCGCGCCCTGCAGGTCGCCCACACCGCGGGTTTGGTGCACCGCGACGTCAAACCCGGCAATATCTTGATCACCCCGACCGGCCAGGTGAAGATCACCGACTTCGGTATCGCCAAGGCCGTGGACGCGGCTCCGGTGACGCAGACCGGGATGGTGATGGGCACCGCGCAGTACATCGCGCCAGAGCAGGCGCTGGGTCACGACGCCACCGCTGCCAGCGACGTCTATTCGCTCGGAGTCGTCGGCTACGAATCGGTCTCGGGCAAGCGGCCGTTCACCGGTGACGGCGCGCTGACGGTGGCGATGAAGCACATAAAGGAAGCGCCGGCGCCGCTGCCAGCCGACCTGCCGCCGAACGTGCGCGAGCTGATCGACATCACCCTCGCGAAGAACCCGGGGATGCGGTACCGAAACGGCGGCCAGTTCGCTGACGCGGTCGCTGCGGTCCGTGCCGGTCGACGACCGCCGCGGCCGAATCAGGCACCGTCGATCAGCCGGGCTGCGCCGGCAGCCATTCCGTCCGGGGCCCAGGCGCGCGCGGCGGCGGACCTCACCGCGCGGTCCGGGGCGATAACCGGTGCACGGGTTCGCCCGGCGACCGCGCCGCACCGGGCACCGCCGCCGCGGCGAACGTTTTCGTCGGGGCAGCGGGCGCTGCTGTGGGCGGCCGGGGTGCTCGGTGCGCTGGCCATCGCGATCGCCGTGATGCTGGTCATCCAGTACCGCGACAAACAGGACAAGAATCAGCAGCCCGGGCCTGAGACGACAGTCACCCAGTCGGTGCCGGCGCCGGCGACCTCCCAGGATTGGACGTGGACCCCTGGTGTCGGTCAGGCTGGGAAGGCCAGCGGGTTCTTACCCGCGGCGGCGCTTTCCTGGTGGCCACCAGGACACAACGAGATCCACCAATGACCACCCCACAACACCTGTCTGATCGCTACGAACTCGGTGAGATCCTCGGCTTCGGGGGGATGTCCGAGGTCCATTTGGCGCGCGATCTGCGGTTGCACCGCGAGGTGGCGGTCAAGGTGCTGCGTGCCGACCTGGCTCGCGATCCGAGCTTCTACCTGAGGTTCCGGCGCGAGGCGCAGAACGCGGCGGCGCTGAACCACCCGGCGATCGTCGCGGTGTACGACACCGGCGAGGCGGAGACGGCGACGGGTCCCCTGCCGTACATCGTCATGGAGTACGTCGACGGGGTCACGTTGCGCGACATCGTGCACAACGAGGGCCCCGTTCCGCAGCGCAAAGCGATCGAGATCATCGCCGACGCCTGCCAAGCGCTCAACTTCAGCCATCAGCACGGCATCATTCACCGCGACGTCAAGCCGGCCAATATCATGATCAGCCGCACCGGCGCGGTGAAGGTGATGGACTTCGGCATCGCCCGCGCGCTGGCCGACAGCAGCAGCGTCACCCAGACCGCAGCGGTCATCGGCACCGCCCAGTACCTGTCGCCCGAACAGGCCCGCGGTGAGTCCGTCGACGCCCGCTCGGACGTGTACTCGCTGGGCTGCGTGCTGTACGAAATCGTCACCGGGGAACCGCCTTTTGTCGGAGACTCGCCGGTGGCCGTGGCCTACCAACACGTCCGCGAGCCGCCGGTGCCGCCGTCCGCTCGACACGACGGCATCTCCCCCGAGCTTGACGCCGTGATTCTCAAGGCGCTGGCGAAAAATCCCGACAACCGCTATCAGACAGCCGCCGAAATGCGCACCGATTTAGTCCGCGTGCACAACGGCGAGGCGCCCGAGGCACCAAAGGTGCTGACCGACGCCGAACGCACCACGCTGCTGTCGTCAGCCGCCGCGCAAGGCACATCGCAGCCCCTTGAAGTCCCACCGCGAGATCCCGCTTACGGCACCGGAACCCGCTTCGGCCGCAGGTCCGTGCGGCGGTGGCTGATCGTCGTCGCGGTGTTGGCCGTGCTGACGGTCGCGGTCACGTGGGCCATCAACGCGATCGGCGGTCCGACGCACTCCGTGCAGGTGCCCACCGTCAAAAACCAGTCGTCTGCCGACGCGATCGCGACGCTGCAGAACAAGGGTTTCAAGGTTCGAACGCTGCAGAAGCCGGACTCGACTGTGGCGCCGGACCACGTCATCGACACCGACCCGAAGGCCGGCGACGCCGCCGTGCAGGGCTCGGAGGTCACGATCAACGTGTCCACCGGCCCGGAGCAGCGCACGATTCCCGATGTATCGAATCTGAGCTACGCCGAGGCAGAACGCAGGTTGACGGCGGCCGGTTTCGGCAAGCTGCAGCAGGTCCCCACGCCCTCCACATCCGACCAGAAGGACCGGGTGCTGGGTACCAATCCGTCGGCCAACCAGACCGCGCCGGTGACATTCGAGATTTCGGTGCTCGTCGGCTCCGGACCGGCCAGTGTCGACGTCCCCGACGTCACCGGGCAGACCGAGGATCAGGCGAAGGCGACGCTGGGCGCGGCCGGTTTCACCAACGTGATCTCCTCGCCGGTCGATAGCCTGAAGCCGGCCGGCGCGGTGGTGGGCTGCAATCCGGCTGCGGGACAGTCGGTTCCGAAGGACACCGTGATGCAGTTGCAGGTGTCCAAGGGCAACCAGTTCGTGATGCCGGACTTGACCGGCATGGTCTGGACTGATGCCGAACCGCAGCTGCGGGCCCTCGGATGGACCGGCATCCTGGTTAAGGGCGCCGACGTGGCCGGGTCCGACCAGCAGCGCAACCGGGTCGTCTACCAGAGCCCGGCACCGGGCACCGGTCTCAACCGGGACGGCAACATCACGCTGAAGTTCGGCTCGTAGGAAGCAGCGCTGCGCTCACGGTGTCCGCGACCTCGTGCTCGAGCATCGAGACCACTTCTTCGTCGGGCCGTTTCCCGCAGATCTCCAACCAGTTCGCCAGCATGCGGTGACCACCCTGGGTCAGGATCGACTCCGGATGGAACTGCACCCCGTGGATCGGCAGCTCGGCATGCTGTAGCCCCATGATCACGCCGCTGCGGGTGTGCGCGGTCGGTGTCAACTCGGCGGGCACCGTCTCCGGCAGCACCGTCAACGAGTGATACCGGGTCGCCACAAAGGGATTCGGAAGCCCCTGCAGCACACCGGCGTTCGTATGGTAGACGCTGCTGGTCTTGCCGTGTAGCAGCTCGGGCGCGCGGTCGACGGTGGCGCCGAACGCGACACCGATCGCCTGGTGACCCAGGCACACGCCCAGCAGTGGCGTGTCTGACTCGGCGCACGCGCGCACCAAGGGGATTGAGGCGCCAGCCCGCTCGGGTGTACCGGGGCCGGGGCTGAGCAGCACGCCGTCGAAGTCGGCGGTGGCAGCGCGCGCATCGGCGAGATTGGCGTCGTCGTTGCGCCACACCTGTGCCTCGACGCCGAGCTGACCCAGGTACTGAACCAGGTTGAAGACGAAGCTGTCGTAGTTGTCGACGACAAGGACCCGCATCACGTCAGGTTAACGGGTGGGGGATAGGCGCCGGTTCAACCGGCTCGTGGGTTGGGCCGGTTCAACCGGCTCGTGGGTTGGGCCGGTTCAACCGGCCGGTGGCCGGGCGTAA
>JAFAWC010000239.1 GCA_019242135.1 Mycobacteriaceae bacterium
CGTTCGTCGAGATCCTGCAGGACTGCCCGATCTTCAACGACGGCTCCTTTGACCTGCTGCGCAAGGAGGGCGCCGAGGAGCGCCTCATCGGCGTCCGCCAGGGCGAACCGATCACGTTCGGCAGCAATGGCGAATTCTGCGTGGTGCGTTCGGGATTCGGCCTGGAGGTCGCTAAGACCGCCGACGTGGCCACGAATCAGATCGTCGTGCACGACGCCACCGCCCAGGACCCGAGTTACTCGTTCGCGTTGTCGCGGTTGTCCGACCAGGCTCTCGAACACACGGTGATGGGTGTCTTCCGCCAGGTTTCGCGTCCGACGTACGACGACGGCGTGCGGATGCAGGTTGACGACGCGCGGGAGGCGACAGCGCACGACACCGCCGCACTGCAGTCGCTGCTGCGGGGACGCGATACCTGGACGGTCGGCTGACGTGTCGGCGCTGGCCGCCCTGGCTTCAGTGGTGCTGGCGGGCGGAGCGTCGCGTCGAATGGGTCGAGACAAGGCCACCTTGCCCTTTCAGGGCGCCACCCTCGTTGAGCACATCGTCGACGTGGTCGGCGAGCGGTGCGCGCCGGTCTTCGTGATCGCCGCGCCCGGCCAATCCCTGCCGGCCCTCGGCACCGCGGAGGTGCTGCGCGATGACGTGCGGGGCGTCGGCCCGCTGGTGGCGACCGGTCGGGGCCTGCGCGCTGCCGCGGAAGCCGGCAGTCGGTGGGCTTTCGTTTGTGCGGTCGACATGCCGCTGCTCGACGCGGCGCTGATCGACATGCTTGTTGACCTGTCGAAGAACCTCACCGCCGACGTGGTGCTGCCGTGGGACGGACGCGACCACTACCTCGCGGGCCTGTACCGGGTCGCGCTGGTCGACCGCATCAATGATCTGGTGGCGGCGGGGCAGAGCAGCATGGCTTCGTTGGTGAATTGCGTTGACACCCAGCGAATTGTGCTCGCCGACGGCCGACAGCTCACCAACGTGAATTCTGCCGCCGATTTGGCAGTGCTTAGATAATATGTCCTGACATATCGACAAGTATGAGTGCGGCTCTTTTATAAGAGGATGAAACGATCCCGCCAGATTTGTCGACGAATGGATTTTCAGTTGTAATCCAAGTCACTTTCCCTCGGTTATAACAGTTGGATCACAAAGCACCGACATACGCGCTCGACGTGCATTTCAGGTGGCCCACTTCACAAAATTACCGTGATTCGGCTCACGCTGGTCGACGTCGTGCCGAATCTGAGAATCTCTCAGCCTCGGCGCCATGACCTGCACAAATGCCGAAGTCTGCGTTTCGAGATACGGGCGGTATCGCATCGATATATGTCGAATGCCGATATGACAAATGATGTCCGAATTTATAGGTTCTCCTCGTCTCTTAACCAGAGCAAAATAATTTCAAACGAGAATCCGCGTGTGAGTTCGGGGCACCGATCACGTCCCGGCTATCGCGCCTGACCGAGACGGCGCGATCCACGGAAGCAATCCACCCCGATGGGGCACCTGCGTCCGCGTCTGCGGTCGCGGGTTGGCGCGCGCTCGGCGAAAGGGATCAATGTGAAGAACCTCCGCACGGCGTTCACGACGGCTGCGGTCACCGGCGGGCTCATCGCCGCGCCGATGGCGCTGTCGACGGCCACCGCGAACGCGGACGTGAACTGGGACGCTGTTGCTGCTTGCGAGTCCGGTGGGAACTGGGCCATCAGCACCGGTAACGGCTACTTCGGAGGCCTGCAGTTCACCATGAGCACCTGGCGGGCCAACGGCGGGAGCGGTTCGCCGGCAACCGCCTCGCGCGCGGAGCAGATCCGGGTCGCGGAGAACGTGCTGGCTCGCCAGGGCATGGGCGCCTGGCCGGTGTGCGGTCACCGCGGCTGACAATTAATCGCAGTCAGAGTCGGGCGGTGTCGGATTTTCTCTGGCACCGCCTGACTCTTTTGTATCTCTAAAAGTCTTTTATATCTCTAAGAACTTTTGCCAATCCCTTTAACACATATCACGGCTGTAACACGAGCACGACACGTCGCGATCACCACATCAACCGCACCTGCTCAGGCTCAGCCCGTCACTTGCGGCCACTGTTTCGGGGGCTTTGGCGAAGGGACGACGACGATGGGGATCAACAGGACCATCACGATGGCAGCGATCACCGGTGCGCTTATCGGGGCCCCGCTGATGTTCTCGATGGCCACCGCGCACGCCGACACGGTCAACTGGGACGCGATCGCGCAGTGCGAGTCGGGCGGGAACTGGGCCGCCAACACCGGCAACGGCGCCTACGGCGGCCTGCAGATCAAGCCGGCGACCTGGGCGGCCAATGGCGGCGTCGGGTCCCCGGCCACCGCCAGCCGTGCCGAGCAGATCCAGGTCGCCCAGAACGTGCTGCGCACGCAGGGCCTTGGCGCCTGGCCGAAGTGCGGCGGTTACGCCGGCAGTCTCGCGACGCCGGCGTCGTCGAGCGTCCCGACGTCGCCCGGCTGCCAGAACATGGGCAGCTTGTTGGGGGTCAACCTGCAGTACATCTGCACGACCATCAGCGCTCCTCTGCAGATCCTGGGCTGAGCGGCATCAGCCCGCGCAGCAGCAGACCCAGCAGCTGTTCGTACTCGGCGTCCCAGTCGGTGGGTCGAGACGTCGGGTCGACGCGCTCGAGTTCGAGAATGACCGCTCCGTGGATGGCGGCCCACAGGTTTTTGGCGATGATCACGGGGTCGCCCGCGCGCACCGCACCACCGACCTGCGCATACATGACGGTGTCGACGAGAACATCGAAAGGCCTTGCCCGGCTGGCCACTTCGCAGGCCAGTAGGTTGGACCCGAACATCATCCGATAGACGTTGGGATGGGAGTGCGCGAATCGCCGGTACGCCCGGCCGCACTCGTGCAGCCGTTCCCGCGGGTCCGGGGCCGCCGCCGCGGCCAGGTCCGCGGTCAGGTCGCGAAAGCCGGCATCGACCACCGCGAGCTCGAGGCCGCGCTTGTCGTCGAGGTGGTTGTAGACGCCCATCGGTGCCACGCCGGCGTGCGCAGCCACCGCGCGCACGGTGAGTCCGGCGGGCCCGTCTCGTTCGACCACGTCGACGGCGGCGTCGATCAGCGCTGCACGGACGTCCTGGGTGCGGGTCCGCGCCGCCTCGGCCATTCGGGGCACGTTACCGCTTGACGAGTCTGTAGAACGACATGCTATAACTATAGCACGACGTTCTACAACGACAGAAAGGGGGCGGCAGCACATGGACATCGCACGCTCCGCCACATCCCATGCCAGCACGTATGCGCTCGGGCATTCCGACCCCGAGGTGCAGCGCCTGATGCTCCAGGCCCGGCTGTACGAGGCCCACACCGAGCAGGCGCTGCGCCTGGCCGGGCTGCGCCCCGGGATGCGTGTCCTCGACGTCGGCTGCGGTCCCGGCGACGTCTCGTTTCTGGCCGCCCGCCTCGTCGGGCCCACCGGCTCGGTGCTCGGGGTGGACGCCGCCGCCGACATCGTCGACCGCGCGAAAAGCAGAGCCGCCGCCCAGCGCGTGTCGAACGTCAGTTTCACGAACTCCACGATCACCGACTTCGTCGCGGACGAGCCTGTCGACGCCGTGATCGGCCGACTGATCCTCATGCACCTGCCCGATCCGGTGGCCGCGTTACGCCATTTCGCCACCCAGGTCCGCCCCGGCGGGGTCGTCGCGTTCTGCGAGAACGACATCAGCGCGGTCCGCAGCTACCCCGACATCCCCCTGTTCCACGCCACCACCACGGCGATCACCAGCGCCTTCGAGCACCTCGGGCTCAACCCGCGATTCGGCACCACCCTCAACGCGCTGTTCCAGCGCGCCGGACTGGGCGTGCCGCAGATGACGCTCAGCGCGCCCATCGGCGGAGCCACCGACACCGACCTGTTGGCCTACGCCGCCGATGTCTGGCGGCTCGTGCTGCCCGTAGTGGAGCAGTTGGGCCTCGGCATCGACGAACTGACCGATGCCGACACCTTCCTGCCGCTACTGGAGCAGCTGGTCGCCGCCGAACAGGCGACGGTCATGATGCCGCCGCTGATCACCGCCTGGGCGGTGCGTGCCCACCGATCGGGGGACACCTGATTCCCCTGCCGAATCAGCCGGTCGCCCGACGGTCACGGCCGGCGAGCCGCGGAATAGTCGATGGCATCGAACACGACTACCGAAGGGCTCACGATGACCATCACGATGTCGACCCGGCGGCTGATCGCCGCAACCGGATTTGCGGCGGCGCTGCTGATCACCCCGACCGTGGCAGCCATCACCAATGGTGCGCCGGCCTCCCACACGCTCGCGGGCTGCGCCCAGACCCAGTCGGGCGCCTCGTCATCGATCGTGTGCTCACCCAACGTTTCCCGCGGCGTCGCCGGAGCCCCCAGCGAGCAGGAGATCACCGCGAAGAACGCCCAGCGCACCCGTGGCGGACTGGGTATCTAGAGCCGTGCCAGCGGCTCCGGACGGCGAAATCTAGCATTTCCCCATGACCGAACGTGACTTTGATCTTGTGCTGTACGGGGCGACGGGCTTCGTCGGGACACTGACCGCCGAATATCTCGCGACAGCGGCAGCGGGCGCACGCATCGCCCTGGCCGGCCGCTCTGTTGACCGGTTGCGCGCGGTGCGCGACACGCTCGGCGCCACCGCCGCCGACTGGTCCCTGCTCACCGCCGACGCGTCGCAGCCGTCGAGCCTGGCCGAGATGGCCGAGCGGACCCAGGTGGTGGTCACGACGGTCGGGCCGTACGCGAAATACGGGCTGCCGCTGGTGGAGGCGTGCGCGGCGGCGGGAACCGACTACGCGGACCTGACCGGTGAGCCGCAATTCATGCGCACCACCATCGACCTGTTCCACAAGCAGGCCATCGACACCGGCGCCCGCATCGTGCACGCCTGCGGATTCGACTCGATCCCATCGGATTTGAGTGTCTATGCGCTGCACCGCCGCGCCGTCGAAGACGGCACCGCAGAGTTGGGCGACACCACGTTCGTGCTGCGCAGGTTCTCCGGCGCCGTGTCGGGGGGCACCGTGGCCTCGATGACGGAACTGATGCATGCCGCCTCCAGCGATCCCGAGGTGCGCCGCTTACTCGCCGACCCGTACTCGCTGAGCACTGACCGCAGCGCGGAGCCGGACCTGGGCGCGCAGCCCGACATGCGGTGGCGGCGCGGTGCCGACATCGCTCCCGAGCTAGCCGGGTCGTGGACCGCGGCATTTGTCATGGCGGCGTCTAACACCCGCGTCGTGCGGCGCAGCAATGCGCTGCAGGACTGGGCGTACGGCCGGGGTTTCCGGTACTCCGAAGCGATGAGCCTCGGATCGTCGGTCGTCGCGCCTGCCGCCTCTGCGGCTATCACCGGCCTGATCGGCGGAACGTTCGCGGTGGGCACCCGGTTTTTCCGGCTGCTCCCGCCTCGGCTCGTCGAACGCGTACTTCCCAAACCGGGCACCGGGCCGAGCGCGGCGGCCCGCGAACGGGGCCACTACAAGGCCGAGACCTACACCACCACCACAACCGGCGCGCGCTACATGACGGCGATCGCCCAACAAGGCGACCCCGGCTACAAGGCCACCTCGGTGTTGCTGGGGGAGAGCGGGCTCGCGCTCGCCCTCGACCGCGACAGACTGTCTGATCGCCGGGGCGTGCTCACGCCCGCCGCCGCCATGGGTGAGGCGCTGCTGCACCGCCTGCCGAAAGCGGGCGTAACGCTGAGCACCTCCCGGCTGACCTGATCGCGGCGCAACAACCAAGGCCTTCCTAGACTTAAGCGGTGACCGCCCGCCCCGATTCGTCTGCAGAACAGGTTCTGCCGAAGGCGTGGGACCCCGCGGCAGCCGAAAGCGAGCTCTACCAACGCTGGGTCGACGCCGGCTACTTCACCGCCGACACCGGCAGCGACAGGCCGGCGTACTCGATCGTGCTGCCGCCGCCCAACGTGACCGGCAGCCTGCACATGGGACATGCGCTCGACCACACGTTGATGGACGCCTTGACGCGGCGCAGGCGGATGCAGGGCTACGAGGTGTTGTGGCTGCCCGGCATGGACCATGCCGGCATCGCCACTCAAACGGTGGTGGAAAAGCAGCTTGCCGTCGACGGCAAGACCAAAGAGGACTTCGGCCGCGAACTGTTCATCCTCAAGGTGTGGGACTGGAAACACGACTCCGGTGGCACGATCGGCGCGCAGATGCGCCGGCTCGGCGACGGTGTCGACTGGTCCCGCGACCGCTTCACGATGGACGACGGACTGTCGCGGGCGGTGCGGACCATCTTCAAGCGGCTCTACGACGCCGGGCTGATCTACCGCGCCGAGCGGCTGGTCAACTGGTCGCCGGTGCTGCAGACCGCGATCTCGGATCTCGAGGTCTCCTACGTTGACGTCGAAGGCGAGCTGGTCTCGTTCCGGTACGGCTCGCTTGTCGACGACGAACCCCACATCGTGGTGGCCACCACCCGCGTCGAGACGATGCTCGGTGACACGGCGATCGCCGTGCATCCCGCCGACGCGCGCTACCGCCATCTGATCGGCACGACGCTGGCCCACCCGTTCCTCGACCGTGCGCTCGTCGTGGTCGCCGACGACCACGTTGATCCCGAGTTCGGCACGGGTGCAGTCAAAGTCACGCCCGCCCACGATCCCAACGACTTCGAGATCGGGCTGCGGCACGGGCTGCCGATGCCGGCGATCATGGACAGTCGCGGCCGAATAGCTGGCACCGGAACCGTTTTCGACGGCATGGACCGATTCGAAGCCCGCGTGAAGGTCAGACAAGCGCTGGCCGAGCAGGGCCGTGTCGTTGAAGAGAAGCGGCCTTACAGCCACAGCGTGGGTCATTCCGAACGCAGCGGCGAGCCGATCGAGCCCCGGCTGTCGTTGCAGTGGTGGGTGAAGGTCGATGCGCTGGCCAAGGCGGCGGGCGACGCGGTGCGAAACGGCGACGTGGTGATCCACCCGCCGAGCCTGGAGCCGCGCTGGTTCGACTGGATCGACAACATGCACGACTGGTGCATCTCCCGCCAGCTGTGGTGGGGACACCGGATTCCGATCTGGCACGGGCCCGACGGCCAGATGGTCTGCGTCGGTCCGAACGAGACGCCGCCGCAAGGGTGGGAGCAGGACCCCGACGTCCTCGACACCTGGTTCTCCTCGGCGCTGTGGCCGTTCTCCACGATGGGCTGGCCCGACCACACGCCCGAGCTGGAAAAGTTCTATCCCACCGACGTTCTCGTCACCGGTTACGACATCCTGTTCTTCTGGGTCGCCCGGATGATGATGTTCGGCATGTTCGTCAGCAACGACGACGCACTCACCCTCTACGGTGCCCGGGGCCCGCAGGTGCCGTTCCGAAACGTGTTCCTGCACGGGCTGATCCGCGACGAGTTCGGTCGCAAGATGAGCAAATCGCGGGGCAACGGCATCGATCCGCTGGACTGGGTCGAGAAGTTCGGCGCGGACGCACTGCGGTTCACGCTCGCCCGCGGTGCCAGCCCCGGCGGCGACCTGACCGTCGGTGAGGACCAGGCCCGCGCGTCGCGCAACTTTGCCACCAAGCTGTTCAACGCCACACGGTTCGCGCTGATGAACGGCACCCGGCCGGCACCGTTGCCGCACGACGCCGAGCTGACCGACGCCGACCGGTGGATTCTGGGCCGAATGGAAGAGGTTCGCGCCGAGGTGGAT
>JAFAWC010000395.1 GCA_019242135.1 Mycobacteriaceae bacterium
GGCTTCTAGTGGTCGCATGTGTCACCCCGGTCGGGATCGCTCCCCGGTCAGTTAGCCCGGTGGGTAGGCACCCCAGCCACCGCGCTTTGCGCTTTCGGCCATCAAACTGAGCCGATAAGGCAGGATAAGGGTGCCGTCGTGGGGCGATCGCCTCCGATGGCGCTGTCATGCCAGGAGCGTGAAGGAGGCTGATGGCCGAATTCTACGGCGCGTCATCGTCGTCCCCGCCGGTCCGCCCGCTATACGCCCGGGTGTTGCTCAAGCTCGGCGGCGAGATGTTCGGCGGCGGGCAGGTCGGACTCGACCCCGACGTCGTCCACCTGGTTGCGCGGCAGATCGCCGAGGTCGTCCGCAGCGGCGTTCAGGTTGCGGTCGTGATTGGCGGCGGAAACTTCTTCCGCGGCGCCCAGCTGCAGCAGCGCGGCATGGAGCGCACCCGCTCCGATTACATGGGCATGCTCGGCACCGTGATGAACAGTCTTGCGCTGCAGGACTTTCTGGAAAAAGAAGGCATCGTCACCCGCGTCCAAACGGCGATCACCATGGGCCAGGTCGCCGAGCCCTACATTCCGCTGCGGGCACGTCGCCACCTCGAGAAGGGCCGGGTGGTGATCTTCGGGGCGGGCATGGGTCTGCCGTACTTTTCCACTGACACCACCGCGGCACAGCGGGCTCTGGAGATCGGCGCCGATGTGGTGCTGATGGCCAAGGCGGTCGACGGTGTGTTCACCGACGACCCGAGGCACAACCCCGACGCCGAATTGCTCGCCGAGATCACCCACCGCGAGGTCATCGACCGTGGGCTGCGCGTGGCCGACGCCACCGCGTTCAGCCTGTGCATGGATAACGGCATGCCGATCCTGGTCTTCAACCTGCTTGTCGACGGCAATATCGCGCGGGCCGTCGCAGGTGAGAAGATCGGAACACTGGTAATCACCTGAGGGAGGACGCCGTGATCGACGAGACCCTCTTCGACGCCGAAGAGAAGATGGAGAAAGCCGTCGTCGTCGCCCGCGACGACCTGGCGTCGATTCGCACCGGACGCGCCAACCCCGGCATGTTTTCCCGCATCAACGTCGACTACTACGGCGCGGCGACCCCGATTACGCAGCTGTCCAGCATCAACGTGCCCGAAGCGCGGCTCGTTGTGATCAAGCCGTATGAGCAATCCCAGCTTCGCCCGATCGAAAAGGCCATCCGTGACTCCGACCTCGGCGTCAACCCGACCAACGACGGTAACGTGATCCGGGTTGCGATCCCGCAGTTGACCGAAGAACGGCGCCGCGATCTCGTCAAACAAGCCAAGTCCAAGGGGGAGGACGCCCGGGTGTCGGTGCGCAACATTCGTCGCAAGGCGATGGAGGAGCTGCACCGGATCAAAAAGGACGGCGAGGCCGGCGAGGACGACGTCAAACACGCGGAAAAGGAGCTTGAGAAGACCACGCACCAGTACGTGGGGCAGATCGACGAACTCGTCAAGCACAAAGAAGGCGAGCTGCTCGAGGTCTAGACGGACCCGACGGCGACCGATTTTCGTGGCAAAGACCGAGACCGGGACCCCGGACGGGGCCGACGCACCGAAGCGATCACGCGCGGGGCGCAACCTGCCGGCGGCTATCGCGGTCGGCGCCGTGCTGGGTGCCATGGCGATCATCGTCCTGCTGCTCTGGCCGACGGCGTGGCTAGGGGTGCTGGCGGTGACGATTCCGCTGGGCACTCACGAGGTGGTGCGCAGACTCCAGGAAGCCGGCTACGCGATGCCGGTCGTGCCGCTGCTGGTGGGCGGCCAGGCCATCGTGTGGCTCACGTGGCCCTACGGCCCGGCCGGCGCGCTGATGGGCTACGGGGCCACGATCGTCGTCTGCATGGTCTGGCGGCTGATCGGTCAAGGGCTGGCCCAGCAACCCGTCAACTATCTCCGCGACATCTCCGCCTCGGTGCTTCTGACGACGTGGATACCGCTATTCGCCAGCTTCAGTGCGCTGCTGATTTTCCAGGACCATGGCGGCGGCCGGGTCTTCGCGGTGATCGCGACGGTCGTATTCGCCGACATCGGCGGTTACACCGCCGGGGTGCTGTTCGGCAAGCATCTGATGGTGCCGGCCATCAGCCCGAAGAAATCGTGGGAGGGATTCGGCGGGTCACTGCTCTTCGGCATCGCCGCGTCGGTGCTTGCGGTGACATTCCTGCTGCACAAACCGTGGTGGGTCGGCGTGCCGCTGGGCTTGATGCTGGTCATCACCGGCGTGCTCGGCGACCTGGTCGAGTCGCAGGTCAAGCGCGAGCTCGGCATCAAGGACATGGGCACGCTGCTACCCGGCCACGGAGGCGTCATGGACCGCATCGATGCGATGCTGCCCTCGGCGGTCGCCGGCTGGATCGTCTTGACGCTGCTGGCGTGACTCGCGACGCTGCCGGCGCCTCGAGGCACGAGCGTTCAGCCAGCAGGCCGCCGCGCCCAGCACCAACCCCATGCCGATGCCGATATCCGGGCGCTGGCCCAGCACCAGCCACGACAGCAGGCCCGCTACCGCCGGGATCACGCAAAACAACATCGACACCGCCGCCGCGCCGTAGAGGCTGATCGCGCGGACGTACATCGTCATGCACAGCGTTGCATTGAGCAGCACGACCGCGGCCACAGCGGCGACCGCGTGACCGGGGTTGCTGATCTTGACCGGCGACAGCGACGCCAGCAGAAGAACCGGGCCCACGCACGCCGCGTTCTGCAGCGTCGCCATCACCCGGAAGTCGACGTCGGCGCAGAAGCGCTGCTGATACACGCCGCCGCCGGCGATGCCGGCCAGCGCGGCGACCAGCAGCCACATCGCGGCATCGACGCCGCCGACTGCCAGTAGCCGACCCGCGCACGCCGCCAGCACGGCGCCCGCTCCGAGCACCAGGGCGATCACCCGCACCGCGGTCAGTGACTCGCCGAGAAACATCACCGCAAGCAACGCCGTCACCACGGGGTTCATCGACACCACCACGGCGCCGAGGACGGCCGGTGCGCCGTGCTCAAGCGCGTGGTAGAGGCCGACGAACAGCACGCCCTGGGCCAACAGTCCGCTGACGAGGGCGTGGACGAGGGCCACACCTGTGGGCCACGTCACGCGCGCCGCCAGGGCCCAGGCACCGAGAATGGCGGCGGCCAGGCCGAACCGGAAGAACAACACCGCCATCGGTGACATGGCCGAAACGGCAAGGGCGCCAATAGGATAGCCGAGCGCATAGAGGAAGGTCAGCGCCAACGCGGAGCGCAACGGCATCGACCTCATGTACGCCATCGTGGCGGCGAGGACCGCGGCCGTCCAATCATTTTCGGCCAACTGTCGATGAGATACTGACAATGTCATGTCCGAAGCAGGTCCGCTCGTATTCTCGGCGCCCCGCGCGGCCGCGCCGCCGCGGCATTTCGCCGACCTCGACGCAGCCGGACGCATCGAGGCGGTCACCGGAGTCGGCCTGCCGGCATTTCGGGCAAAGCAATTGGCGCACCAGTACTACACGCGGCTGGTCGCTGACCCGCGCGAAATGACCGACCTGCCCGCTGGGACGCGTGAGACGGTGGCGAATGCGGTGTTCCCGCAGTTACTCACGCCGGTGCGCGACATCGAGTGCGATGCCGGCCAGACACGAAAGACGTTGTGGCGTGCGGTGGACGGGACAGTGTTCGAGTCGGTGCTGATGCGATATCCACGCCGCGTCACCGCCTGCATCTCATCACAGGCCGGGTGCGGCATGGCGTGTCCGTTCTGCGCCACCGGCCAGGCAGGATTGACGCGCAATCTGTCCACCGCCGAGATCGTTGAGCAGGTGCGGTCGGCGGCCGCGGATCTACGGCCGACCGGGAGCCGCCTTTCCAACATCGTGTTCATGGGCATGGGTGAGCCGCTGGCTAACTACAACCGGGTGGCGGCCGCGCTGCGCCGCATCATCGACAAGCCGCCCAACGGCTTCGGTATTTCTCACCGGTCGGTCACGGTGTCCACCGTCGGGCTGGCGCCGACGATTCGCAAGCTCGCCGACGAGCGCCTGGGCGTGACGCTGGCGTTGTCGCTGCACGCACCCGACGATGAGCTGCGGGACAGCCTGGTCCCGGTGAACACCCGCTGGAAGGTCGCCGAGGCCCTGGACGCGGCGCGTTACTACGCGGAGGTGACGGGACGGCGGGTGTCGATCGAATACGCGCTGATCCGGGACGTCAACGACCAGCAGTGGCGGGCGGATCTGCTCGGCAAGCGGTTACATGCCGCACTCGGCCCGCTGGTCCACGTGAACCTGATTCCGCTGAACCCGACGCCGGGCAGTCGCTGGGATGCCAGCCCGAAGCCCGTTGAACGCGAGTTCGTCAGACGTATCCGAGCCCAGGGAGTGTCCTGCACGGTGCGCGACACGCGTGGTCGCGAGATTGCCGCGGCGTGCGGGCAGTTGGCGGCCGGCAGCTAGCTTCGACGCGCTGACGCGCGAGCGGCTGGGAGAAATTTATCTCGCGAGACCGCGGCGGCGCAGGTACCAGTTGCGGCCGACTAGGACCAAAACGAGCACCGCGAATCCGATGAGGTACCAGTTCTCCACCCAGCCGACGTGGTTGCCCCGCATCATCGCCAGCAGAAATAAGGCGATGAAGATACCAACCCCACGCCAGAGTCGCGGCGCGTCGCCGCTCCATCCCCAGGCAGCGGACGGCACATCCTCGACGTCCACCCCGCGGTGTCGCTCAACCTCTGTGCCTGCCATGGCGACATTGTGACACAGGGCCGCCGGGCCCGTCCGCACCGCGAGCGGCTGGTCTCAACCGATACTGGGGTAGCGGCGCAGCGCCTCCCGCGTTCGGCAAATCGTGCAGTCGCAGGTCGCGACGGAACCACAGAAGCGTTGGCACGGCACTCATGGTTCCCGCAATCGGGCCGGAGTGAACCTGGCGCAGACCAATTTCGTGTCATTACTG
>JAFAWC010000641.1 GCA_019242135.1 Mycobacteriaceae bacterium
GTGTCGACGTCGACGGAGTGCAGAGGCTCCGAACGCACGGCGTAACGCATGACGCCGAGACCGACGAGCTGCGACGCGCACAGCGAGGCACGGAGTTTGATCTTGTCGGCGCCCAGCTTCTTCAGCAGGGGGTCGAGGATCGGTACCGTCAGGCTCTTCTCGACGATGTCGACGGTCTTTGCCAGTCCCGTCGATGCGACGGCGCTGGCCGCGAACGGCCCGCCGCCGGCCATGTCCCAGGTCGTGAACAGCATGTACAGTGTCCGCCGGCCGGACTGGTTGACACTGCCGGTGACGACGCGGTCGATGAAGTCGCGCGTCGACCACGGCAGCAGCAGAAGCTTCGAGACCGGATCAAAACGCCCGCCTTGCCGTCCGTCTTCGCCCACCTCGTCAGGATCGCGTCCGAGTCATGCCGCGTCAACGCGGCTCGCCGGTGGTTCCTGGCGCGTCGAGTTTCATGTCGAATTTGGCGGTGTCCCCCTTGATGCTGGTCACCGTGACGCTGACGCCGTATACCTGGCCGTTGATCTTCATCTGGCAGTCCACCGACGCGCCGACCGATGGCTTCAGATCTTCTGGGCAGGAGACGGATTCGGGCTTGTTCCCGTTTGCATCGGTCATTTTCTGCCTGATCTCGTTTTCGACTTCGCTCCTGTCCACGGATCTGGGCAGCGACCAGCACCCCGCCGCCCCCGCCAGCACGACCGCGATGAGCAGCGCGTGCACCGCCGGTTTCCCCATCCGAAGACTATGACACGTCGCGCCCGAACTCGACGGCGAGCTGTTGAAATCAGTTCGCTCACAGTCCTTCCCGCGACCCTCTAGGATGAAGTCGAATGCCCATTTTTCCGACGATCGGCGTCGAGGAGGAGTTCCTGCTCGTCGACCCCGGCACCGGGGAGCCTGTCGGCGCCAACGAGGCGGTCGCCCGGCTTGCCGAAGCGCGCGGCGCGCGACTGCAGCTGGAACTCACCACCTGCCAGGTCGAGACCACCTCGCCCGCCGTGGCCACCAGCGACGACCTGCATGCGCAGCTCACCAGACTGCGCCGTATCGCCGCCGAGGCCGCGTCCGCGTGCGGCACCCGATTGCTGGCGGTGGGGTTGCCGCCGTCTGTCCCGCACCACTTTCCGGTGACCGACACCCCGCGCTACCGCAGAATCGCCGACAACTTCGGCATGCTCGCGCACGAACAGGGCATCTGTGGTTGCCACGTCCACGTGGCGGTGCCCGATCGGGCGACCGCCATCCAGGTCAGCAACTGGCTGCGCCTGTGGCTGCCGCTCCTGCTGGCGTTGACCGCCAACTCCGCCGTCTATCGCGGCGCCGAGACCGGTTACGCCAGTTGGCGGCGGGTCTTGTGGGCACGCTGGCCCAGCGCCGGACCGCCGCCGTACTTCGAGTCGGCCGACGACTTCGACGCGACGGTGGCGATGCTGGCCGACACCGGCGCAGTGCTCGATGACGGCATGGTCTATTGGGACGTCCGACCGTCGTCGAAGTATCCGACCGTGGAGGTGCGGGTGGCAGACGTGCCGTCGACGGTCGCCGAGACGGTGCTGTTGGCGACGCTGACCAGAGCAGCGGTCATGACCGCGCTCGACGAGATCGCCCGCGGTGTCGCCGCGCCGCGCGTGTCGGCGGACACGCTGCGTGCTGCGTACTGGAAGGCCGCGCGCGACGGACTCGGCGGCAACGCGATCGATCTGACCGGCCGGCCCCGCTCGGCGCCGACGCGCGAGCTGCTCGTCGGATTCGCCGAGTACCTGCGTCCGGCGCTGGAGCAGCTGGGCGAGTACCGGCGGGTCATTGGCGAGCTGCAGCGGCTGGTCGTCGCGGGCAACGGCGCGATGCGACAGATCCGGGCCTGGCGGCAGCGGTTCGAGGTCGCGGACGTCATTGCCGAGGCCGCCGCGGCGACGCTGAGCTGAGTTACCAACGCGGTCGGCGATCAGAGCCAGCTGCGCGCCGCCGCGGCGAGTCCGCCGACCAGCGCCGATGTGACCGGCGACAGCCCGTCGTCACCGGGCACCTGGCTGCGCGGGCTGATCCCGCGAACCCTCGGTGACAGTTCGAGCTGCACCCCGCCGCCGCGCACCCGGTTGACCGGGTTGTCGGGGTGCATGCCGCGCAGTTCGGCCGGGATCGCGTCGAGATCGGTGACGAGGTGGTAGCCGGGCAGCGCGACGTGCCGGCTGAGGTGGGCGGCCAGCTCGCGGTTGCGCCCTCCGGCCAACAGCTGGGTGCTGCGCCCGATCCGACCGTAGCCGTGCACGGAGACCACGGCGTCGACGTGGTCCAGAAACGTTGCCAGCGTGGGCGACTCCTTCGCCAAAAACCGCGACGATGGCAGGTGGTGCGGATAGTGATCGGGGTGTCGCACCACATACACCGACGCACCCGCGGCGTCGGCGGCCCGCTCGGCGATGACATCCGTCATCTGCTCCAGGCCGCCGCCGTGGATCGCCAGGAATCCGAAACGGGACCGCAGCCGACTTTCCTCCGTTACTCCCGGCTGCTCAAGCAGCTCCGAGAACGACTGCGGCCCACCGCGTTTCAATGTGGCAGGAGTGGGCCAGTGCAGCGGATCCCAGCGCCGCAGGAACTCGATCCACCGCGGCGGCAGCCGGTGGTGGATCGCTCCGTCGATGATCCGCTCCAGGTACCCCGGCCGCGGAGCTCCGGTCTGCACCCGGTGGTCGACGTACACCCACGCGTCTGAGGGCCCGTCAACCGTGTGCACGGTCAGCCGTTGTCGTCGGTACCGCACCGGGACGCCCTCGGCGCTGTCCAGCGCCGCCAGGTCGCGGTCGGACACCTCCCACACCACCCCGTGCACGTGTATTCCGGCGAACCGTTCGACGGTGGCCACCCCGCGCTCGTTGATCAGCCAGTCGTGCTCGGCCAGCGTCGCGGGGCGGGGGTTTGCGGCGTCGGGGCAGCGCCGCGCCATCTGCGCGGCGCACAGGTTCGAGCCGTAAGCGAAATACGGGTGCAACCCGGGCTCACCCTGTCGCGGTCAGGTACAGCAATGCCACGTTGAGCAGAGTAATGAGTCCGGTGATGACCCAGGCCACCGTGGTGGTGAGGCGGTCATTGCGGTCGGCGCCCATCACTGCGGGATCACTGGTCAGCCGGACCAGCGGAATCAGCGCGAACGGAATCCCGAACGACAGCACCACCTGCGACAACACCAAGGCTCTTGTCGGTTCCAGGCCGCTCGCGAGGATCGCTATGGCCGGTATCAGTGTGATCAGCCTGCGCACGAGCAACGGAACCGACCGGCGCAGAAGTCCGGCCATGATCATCGCCCCGGCGTACCCGCCCACCGAGGTCGACGCCAGGCCCGAGGCCAGCAGCCCGATGGCGAAGAACAGCGCGGCGGTCGGGCCGAGCGCATCTCGTACCGCGCTGTGCGCGCCCCCGATGGTGTCGGCGTCGTGGCGGCCTTGCAGGTTGGTGGCCGCGATCAGCAGCATGGCCAGGTTCACCGCGCCGGCCACGACCATCGCCAGCGCGACGTCCCACCGGGTGACGCGCAGCAGTAGCGTGCGGCGGCGCCCCTCGGAGTGGCCGTGCCGGTCAAGGGCCAGCCCGGAGTGCAGGTAGACGGCGTGCGGCATGACCGTGGCACCCAGAATCGCGGCGGCCAGCAGGACACTCTCGGTGCCGTGGAACCGCGGCAGTAGCCCGCCGACGAAGTCCGTCACCGCCGGCGGTTTGACGACCAGGCTGGTCAGGAACCCGACCGCGATGATGAGCAGCAGCCCGCCGACGACCCGTTCGAATACGCGTTGACCGCGGCGGTCGCCGACGACGAGTATCAGCAACGACACGATCCCGGTGATGACCGCGCCCGCCAGCAGCGGCAACCCGAACAGTATGTGCAGGGCCAGCGCTCCGCCGATCACCTCGGCCAGGTCGGTCGCCATCGCCACCAGCTCGGCTTGCGCCCAGAAGGCGAGCCGGGTGGGCCGGCGCATTCGTTCGCCGACCGCTTCCGGCAGCGACCGGCCGGTGACCAGGCCCAGCTTTGCCGACAGGTACTGGACGAGGGCCGCCATCGCGTTCGCGAGCACGATCACCCACACCAGAACGAAGCCGAATTCGGTGCCCGCGCTGACGTTCGCGGCGACGTTGCCGGGGTCGACGTAGGCGATGGCCGCCACGAATGCGGGTCCGAGCAGATACCAGCTGGGGCGCAGCGCGCCAC
>JAFAWC010000396.1 GCA_019242135.1 Mycobacteriaceae bacterium
ATGGTCGACGCCTTGGTGGATGCGCTGACGACGGCCGCCCGGGACGACTCGCTTCGCGCGATCCACGTCACGGGTGAAGGTGCCGACTTCTGCACCGGAGCCGACTGGGTATCAACGAACAAACCGGACCGGCCGCGTCCCCGCACCGGTGAGCTGCTGCGGCGCATCCCCACACCGCGCACCGGGTGATCGAGTTGATTCACACCGTTCATCTGCCGGTGGTGTGCAGTGTGCGCGGCTACGCCGTCGGCCTGGGCTGCAATCTCGCGCTGGCCGCCGATTTCACGCTCGCGGCCACCGGCGCCGTCTTCTGGGAGCCCTTCGTGACCCGTGGCTTCAGCGCGGATTCCGGCTCCACGTGGCTGCTGCCCCGCCTCGTGGGGCTCGCCCGGGCCCGGCAGATGCTGCTCCTCGGCGACAAAGTGACGGCGACCGAGGCCGCGGAGTGGGGCCTGATTCACCGCTACGTCAACGACTCCGAGCTCGCGAGCACCGCCGAGGAGCTACTCGCGCGGGTGGCGGCCGGGCCGACCGTGGCGATCGGATTGACCAAGCAGGCGCTGGCCCACGCCCAAAATGCGACGCTGAACCAAGCGATGACCCAAGAGCTGTTCAACCTCGAACTCGCTGCCCGCACGAGCGATTTCAAAGAGGGCCTGGCGGCGTTCTTGCAACGCCGCGAACCCCGCTTCGAGGGTCGCTGAGCGAAGGGAATCCGCATGTCCACCGGGTCGTCACCGAAGTCCTTCGACACCATCAAATACGACGTCGAGGCTCACAAAGCCACGATCACGCTGAACCGCCCAGACGCACTGAACGCGCTCAGCCCGCACATGATCAGCGAGTTGCGGGCCGCATACGACGAGGCCGAAAACGACGACAACGTCTGGCTGCTCATCGTCACCGGCACCGGCCGGGCGTTTTGCACCGGCGCGGACGTCAAGGCCATTCCCGGCGACGGCAAGGTGATCAACGAGCGGGCTTATCTGTCCACCTACGAACAGTGGGAAGCGCCTCAGGAGGGCACACCACCGTTTCGGACGATGGCCAAACCGGTGTTGGTGGCCATCAACGGGCTGTGCTGCGGAGCCGGCCTCGACTGGGTCACGACCGGAGACATCGTCATCGCATCCGAGCGGGCCACGTTTTTCGATCCGCATGTCAGCATCGGTCTCGTCGCCGGGCGCGAGGTCGTCCGGTTGGCGCGCGTCGTGCCGCGTTCAGTCGCGCTGCGCATGGCGCTGATGGGAAGACACGAGCGGATGAGCGCGCAGCGGGCGCTGGAGCTGGGACTGATCAGCGAGATCGTCGAGCACGATCGTCTGCTCGAACGGACCCACGAGATCGCCGACGTGGTGAACTCGAATGCGCCGCTGGCCGTGCGGGGAACTCGCCTCGCAATCCTGAAAGGCCTGGACCTTCCGTTGCACGAAGCCGAAATGCTGGCCGAAGCCTTCCGCGAGCGCAACCTGCACACCGAGGACTCGCTGGAGGGCCCGAAGGCGTTCGTCGAGAAGCGGACACCTGACTGGCAGTGTCGATGAAGGACCGGCGATGACAAGCTTTCACACCATCCTCCTTGACATCGATACGGCCGACCACGTCGCCACCATCACGCTGAACCGGCCGGACAAGCTCAACGCTTTCGACCGGACAATGTGCCAAGAGATGGCCGCGGCCTGGCGCGCCGTCAAGCTGGACGAGTCGGTCAACGCCGTGGTGCTGAGGTCGGCCGGAGCCCGCGCATTCAGCGCCGGGCTGGACATCACCACACCCTTCGGCCAGCCGGCCAACGTGTGGAATCACGAGGATCCCGGCGAACCGCTCAGTCCGAAGTGGCAAAAGATGTGGAAACCGGTGGTGTGCGCCGTGCAGGGCATGTGTACCGCGGGCGCCTTCTACTTCATCAACGAGTCAGACATCGTCATCTGCTCGAGCGACGCGACGTTCTTCGACTCCCATGTCAGCGCCGGACTGGTCTGCGCGCTCGAGCCGATCGGGCTGATGCGCCGGATCGGCCTCGGCGAGACGCTGCGGATCGCGCTGATGGGTAACGACGAGCGGGTCAGCGCCGAGACTGCGCTGCGGATCGGCCTGGTCTCGGAAGTGGTCTCCTCCGAGCGTCTTTGGCAGCGCGCCCACGAGATCGCCACCACGATCGCAGCCAAGCCGCCCACCGCGACGCAGGGCACGGTGAAGGCGATCTGGGAGTCGCTGGACAAGCCCTACCGTGTGGCGATGGAGCAGGGCCTGATCTACACCCGGCTCGGAAATCCGATCGGGCAGGCCGAATTGGCGGACCGACCCAAGGGTCCGCCGGCAGAGCCGAGGACGCGATGAATCACCCGCTCTGCCAACGGATCGCCGACGTGCTCTCGCTGCAACCCGATGCGCCGGCAATCGAATACGACGGCTGCTGGCTGTCGTGGGGGCAGGTCGGGTCGACGGCGCGCGGGGTCGGTTCACTCACCGGCGAGGGTGAACAGGTCGGGATGCTGCTGCGGAACCGCCCAGCGCAACTGGCGGCGATGCTCGGGGTGCTGGCGAGCGGCGGATGTGTGGTCGTCATCAACCCATCTCTTGGCGGCGACCGGACCCGAGCCGACATCAGCGCGCTCGGGCTGCCGCTGATCATCGGTGATTCCGCCGACGTGGCGCAGCTGGTCACGCCTTCTGAGGGCACGCCGGTGGCTTCTGATTTCGGTGAGGGGGCGCTGGTGTCGGTGAGCGGGCGTGCCCGACCGGACGCCGGCCGGCCCGGCGTGGCTATCCGGATGTTGACGAGCGGCACAACGGGCCCGCCCAAGCGAATCGACGTCACCTTCGACATGCTGGCCCGTAGCGTGTTGGGCCCCGACGCCGACGCTTCGCCGACACCGACGGAACTGCGCCGTGGCGTGGCGATCGTCAACGCGCCGCTTGTGCACATCGGCGGCGTGTTCCGGGTGCTGCAGTGCGTCACCGAGGCGCGATCCTTTGTGCTGCTGGAGCGGTTCGAGCTCGACCGGTGGGCCGTCGCGGTGCGGAAGTACCGGCCGGGCGCGGTCTCCCTGGTGCCCGCCGCGCTGCGGATGGTGCTTCATTCCAGCCTGACCCGCGACGACTTGGCGAGCATCCGCGCCGTCACATCGGGCACCGCGCCGCTCTCGGCCGAAGACGCCGACGCGTTCACCGAGAAGTTCGGGATCCCGGTGCTGACATCCTATGCAGCAACCGAATTCGGTGGCGGCGTGGCCGGCTGGACGCTGGCCGACCATCAAAGGTACTGGCGCACCAAGCGGGGCAGCGTCGGCCGCCCGATGCTTGGCGCGCAGCTGCGCGTGGTCGACGAGGACGGCACACCGCTGGGCACCGACCGGCCCGGCCTGCTCGAGGTGAAACCCGGGCAGCTGCCGCCGGCCGCGGGCTGGATTCGCACCACCGACGTGGCTCGCATCGACCCCGACGGCTTCCTGTGGATCCTCGGGCGGGCCGACCAGGCCATCATTCGGGGCGGTTTCAAAGTGATGCCCGATGACGTGCGCACGGCGCTGGAGCAGCACCCGGCCGTCGCCGGCGCGGCGGTGATCGGCCGCCGCGACGAGCGCCTCGGAGAGACACCGGTGGCGATGGTGGAGCTGCGCGACGGACGGCCCGCCGATGCCGGCGACCTCGCGGAGTACCTCTCCACGCGTCTCGCGCGTTATGAAATGCCCACCGACATCGCGATCGTGGATTCCCTGCCCAGGACGCCGTCGGGTAAGCCCGACCTGAGCGCGGTCGCGCGATTCTTCGCCGGCGAGCATGCCCGGTAGCGCGTTAACGGTCCCCCAGGCGCTGCGCGAGCGGGTGCGCTGCCGAGGGGACCATCGGCTGCTGGTATGCGACGCCGAGCGGATCAGCTATGCAGTCGCCGACCGGCGCTCAGCGCAGTTGGCCCGCGGCTTGATCGGGCTCGGCGCCGGGCCGGGAACTCATGTGGGGGTGCTGTATCCCAATGGCGTGGCATTCGTCGTCGCCATGCTGGCTGCCGCTCGGATCGGTGCCGTCGTGGTCCCGTTCTCGACGCTGGCCACACCGCGTGAGGTGCGGGAACAACTTGCACACAGCGACACCGAGATCCTGTTGTCAGCCGCGTCGTACCGATCGCACGACTACCTGCAACGGCTGGCCGAGGCGGTTCCCGGCCCCGACTTCGATTCAACCGAACCGATATTCAGTTGCGACGTACCGCAGTTGCGGCACATCGCAATCGGTTTTGAGCGCATCGACCGGCTCGCCGCCTCCGTTGACCAGAAGCTGCTGGAGGCGATGGAAGACGATGTGGACGGCGCAGATCCGCTCACCATCGTCTACACATCGGGATCGACCGGCGCGCCCAAAGGTGTCGTCCACACACATGCCGCACTGCTGACCCATCAGCACAATCTCAATGAGATCCGCGGGCTGACGGCTGAGGACATACTGTTCTGCAATTCGCCGTTCTTCTGGATCGGCGGTCTCGGCTTCGGGCTGCTCGCCACCATCGTTGCCGGTGCGACCCTGGTGTGCTCCAACTCCACCGATCCCAGCCGCACGCTCGACCTGCTTGAGGCCGAAAGGCCTACCGTCACCAATGGTTTCGTCGCCGGCATCGCCCACCTCGCGCACCATCCCAGTTTCGGGGAGCGCGACCTGTCGTCCATGCGGCGCGGCAACCTGTACCCGATCATGGCGGCCGAAGTGCGCCCGGCCGATCCGCAGTTGCGGCACAACATGCTCGGTCTGACCGAGGCCGGTGGTGTCGCGTTGCTCAGCGACGACGAAAGCGATCAACCCGAGCACCGCCGGGGGTCGTTCGGCAAACCCGCGCCCGGCTTCGACACCAAGATCATCAACCCCGACACCGGCGAGCGGGCTGCGGCCGGTGACGTCGGGGAGTTGTGCCTGCGTGGCCCCTATCTGATGCAGCGTTACCACAGGCGCAGCCGCGAGGAGTGCTTCGACGCCGACGGATGGTTCCACACCGGCGATCTCGTCCGCACCGATCCCGACGGCTATTACTACTTCGTCGGCAGACGCGGCTCGATGATCAAGACCGCCGGCGCCAATGTGTCACCCGAAGAGGTCGAGGCTGCCATCGCCAGGGTCAGCGGTGGAACGCCGGCGCATGTGGTGGGGATACCGGATCCCGAACGCGGGCAGGTGGTCGCCGCGGTCATCGTCTCCGACAGCGCCGATTTCGACGAGTCGGGGCTCATCCGCGAGCTGAAGTCGCAGTTGTCGCCCTACAAGATCCCCAAGCGGTTCGCCAGATTGCCATCATCGGCAATTCCGCTGCTGTCCAGCGGAAAGGTCGACGTGCAACGCCTCAAGGAGGTGTTCGGTGCCTGAGCTTTCCACCATCGACCACCTGGTGAGAATGCGAGCGGAGCAGTACGGGGCGAAGCCCGCCGTGATCGATCCCGGCGCGCGCATCGGCTACGACGAGCTCGACGCGACGACGCGCGACATGGCCGCGGCGTTCCTCGAAGCAGGCATCTGCAAGGGCACCCGGGTCGGTCTGATCATGCCGAACAGCGTGCGCTGGGTGCAGATCGCGGTCGCGCTCACCCGGATCGGCGCGGTACTGGTGCCGCTGAGCACACTGCTCAAGCCGCCGGAGCTGGCAGCGCAACTACGCGCTGCGTCGGTGCGGTTTGTGATCTCGGTGGAAGAGTTCCGCGGTCACCGCTATCTCGACGACCTGTGTGGATGGACGACGAAACTTCCTGCACTGCGCGGGGTTTGGCCAGCTGAGCAGATGACTTTCGCTGCATCTAACCGGACGGTACGGGTCGTCGACGCGCTGAGCGCCAACGTAACGCCGAGCGACTCGCTCGTCGTCATGTTCACCTCCGGCAGCAGCGGCCCGCCAAAGGGTGTGGTGCACTCTCACGGCAACGCTTTGGCCGCGGTGGCATCGGGACTTGC
>JAFAWC010000473.1 GCA_019242135.1 Mycobacteriaceae bacterium
CCGCGGGGTCAGCATCCGCACGCCGTCGCCGGCGAAGCGGTAGATGCCGCGGGTGATGTGATGCTGGGCGGCCAACGCGCTGCGAACCCGCGGGTCGGTGCGCCGGTTCGCGTGACACCACCGCAGAAGGTCCCTGTCGACGTCGAACGCGGCGAGCTCGTCGGCGGGCAGATACACCCTGTCCCGGGCCAGATCCTCGTCGACGTCACGCAGAAAGTTGGTCAGCTGGAACGCTTTTCCCAGCGCGGCCGCATACGGCGCCGCCTCGTCGACGGGGCCGACGGTGCCGAGGACGGGCAACAGTTGCAGCCCGATCACTTCTGCCGAGCCGTGCATGTAGACGTTCAGCGCGGTGCGGTCCGGGTAATCGGTGACCGTCAGGTCCATCCGCATCGACGCGAGGAAATCGCCGAAAAGCTGGTTGTCGATGCCGTACATCGCCGCGGTGTGGCGCACCGCGGTCAGCACGAGATCCATCTCGTCGTCCTCACCGCGGCTGCCGTCGAAGAAGCGGTCGGAGAACTGTTGCAAGCGAGCAGTTTTGGCGGAGTTATCCAGCGGGGAGTCCAGGTCGTCGAGGATGTCGTCGGCTAGCCGGGCGAACCCGTACAGCGCGTGTACCGCGGGACGCTGCGCCGGTGCCAGCAGTCTGGTGGCCAGAAAGAACGTTCGGCCGTGACGGGCGTTGAGCCCGCGGCAGCGGCGATATGCGTCGCGCAGCCGCGGTTGCGAGACACCTGCGGCGTCGAGCTCGGAACGGATCATGCGGTCCGCCACGGTGCGGCGATGGCGTACCGGGCGCCCCGCCCGACCGTCGGTCCGGTGATCCGGTCGGCGGCGAGACGCCCCGACAGCATCGCCGTGGGTACCCCCACGCCCGGCACCGTCGACGAGCCCGCGAGCACGGCGTTGGTGACACCACGCACCGTGTTGGCCGGACGGAACGGGCCGGTCTGGGCGAACGTGTGGGCCAATGCGAACGGGGTGCCCGCGAACATGCCCCGGCGCGCCCAGTCGGCGGGCGTGACCACGTGCAGCACCTCGGCGTCGTCAGCGATGCTGCCCAGTCTGGCCCGCACGATGTCGAGCAGGTCTGCGACGTAGCCGTCGCCGACCGCATCCCAATCGAGGCCGCCGTGCGTCGTATTGGGCGCGGGGGCAAGGACATACAGCAGGTCGCGGCCCTCCGGGGCGAGCGACGCATCACCCGCGGTGGGCCGGGTGACCAGCAGCGACGGGTCGGCCATCGGCCGGCCGACTCGGATGATGTCATCGAAAGTCTGCCGCCACGCCGCGCCGAACAAAATGGTGTGGTGCACACCGCGTGCGACGGCCTTACATCCGACGTGTGCGACGACGGCCGACGGCGCCGGACGAAGCCCGAGCAGTCGCCGCGGAGTGCGCGACAGCAGCCGGTAGGTCTCGGGCAGCTCGGTGGTGAGCACTACGGCATCGCAGCTGATCCGGTCGCCGCGGGCGGTGCGCACCGCGGTCACCCGGTCACCCGCACGTTCGAGCGTGGTCACCGGTGACGAGTACTCGAACCGCACGCCGGCGTCCGCGCCGGCCGCCGCGAGCGCATCAGGCAACGCGCGCATTCCGCCGCGCGGAAAGTACACGCCGGCAACGGTGTCCATGTAGGCGATCACGGCGTATACGGCCAGCGCACGGTGCGGCGGGACCCCGGCGTAGAGCGACTGGAACGTGAACACCCGGCGCAACCGTTCGTCGGTGATGAACCGCGCGACGACCCGCTCCCACCGCCGGAACGCGCCGAGAGCGGCCAGTCGCGCCAGCTGAGGCGTCAACAACTCCAGCGGTGAATCGAAGTTCGCGGCAATGAAACCGTCGAATTCGGTGCGGTACAGGCGAACAAGCCAGTCCCGCAGCCGGTGGTAGCCGGCCGCCTGGTCGGGCCCGGCGAATTCCTCGACGGCGGTCGCCATTCGCTGCGCGTCGCTGTGCACGTCGAGTGAGCTGCCGTCGGCGAACACCGCGTGGTAGGCGGGTTCGACCGCGTCCAGTCGCAGCCGATTGCTGCGCTCCTCGCCGACCGCCGCGAAGGTGTCGTCGATGATGTCGGGCATCGTCAGCACCGTTGGTCCGGTGTCCAGACGGTAACCGCGGGTGTCGAGGCGCCCGACCCGCCCGCCCGGCACCGCCTCAGACTCCAACACGGTGACCTGGCGCCCGCGACCAGCCAAATGCAGTGCCGCAGAGAGCCCCGCCAGGCCGGCACCGACCACCACGACGTGATCGGTGCGTCCACCGACCGTGCGCAGGCTAGTGCCGCGCACGCCCTGACCTCGGAAACCCATCGATCATTTCTACCCCGTCGCGTCCGATGACAAGCCTGCCGGTCACCGCTGCGACGCCGCGCGGATGTCAGAATTGGTTCATCAAATCCGAACGCAGCGTCACCTTCAGCGGGCCGGCACGACCCCTGGCCACGCTGGCTCCGCTGCGGCGAGGCCGTGGCGATCCATGCTTCACGGTCGCGCCCGACGGGGCGATCTGGCGGACCAGCCTGATGGCGAGTGGTCCGGTGACGGCGCGGATCACCTCCTCGGCGCCGGACGTGGTCGGCTGCGAGGCGTGGGGAGACGGCGCCGCGGAATTCGCCGATGCGCTGCCGGCGATGCTCGGGGCCGATGACGACGTGAGCGGTTTTTGTCCAGAGGAGCCGACGATCGCGGCGGCGCACCGCAGGGCGCCGCATCTTCGCCTCGGTCGCACGGCGCGTGTGCTCGAGGCGTTGATCCCGGCGGTGCTCGAGCAACGCGTGGCGGGGGCGGACTCGTTTCGGTCCTGGCGGCTGCTGGTGACCAAGTACGGAGCGCCCGCCCCCGGCCCGGCGCCCGCCCAGATGCGTGTCCCACCGCCCGCGCAAGTCTGGCGGCGCATTCCTTCATGGGAGTTTCTCCGCGCGAACGTCGATCCCGGTCGGGCCCGCACCATCGTCGGCTGTGCGCAGCGCGCGTCCGCGCTGGAGCGGCTCGTCGGCAGGACCCCGGAGTCCGCGCGCACCGCGCTGATGTCGCTTCCGGGGGTCGGCGCGTGGACGGCAGCCGAGACCGCGCAGCGCGCATTCGGGGATGCCGACGCGTTGTCGGTCGGCGACTACCACTTGGCCACGGTGGTCGGGCGGGCATTGCTGGGTCATCCCATCGACGATGCAGAGATGGTGCGGCTACTGGAGCCGCTGCGCCCGCACCGGTACCGGGCCGTCCGGCTCCTGGAAGTCAGCGGCCTCGTGCGCTACGCACGATTCGGACCGCGCCAGCCGATCAAGGATCTTTCAAAGCTGTAGCCGTCATTTCGATTACCCGCCCGCGGTTCCGGGTAGCCGTGTCTGGACCCATTCCAAAGACGGCGCATGAGGAGAAGCAATGACCCAGTTCACTGTCCCGGGCATGTCGGACGAGCAGAGCGCGGAGGTCGCCGAGTTACTGCAGAAGCAGCTGAGCCGGTACAACGATCTTCACCTGACGCTCAAGCACATCCACTGGAACGTCGTGGGTCCCAATTTCATTGGCGTGCACGAAATGCTCGACCCGCAGGTGGAGCTCGTGCGCGGGTACGCCGACGAAGTCGCCGAACGCATCGCAGCGCTGGGCACATCGCCCAAGGGCACACCCGCCGCGATCATCGCCGACCGGACGTGGGACGACTACTCCGTGGACCGCGACACCGTGCAGGCTCATCTGGCCGCGCTCGATCTCGTCTACACCGGAGTGGTCGAAGACACCCGCAAGGGCATCGACCGGCTCGAGGAACTCGACCTCGTCACGCAGGACATGCTGATCGACCACGCAGGCGAGCTGGAGAAGTTCCAGTGGTTCGTCCGCGCGCACCTGGAGAGCGCCGGCGGAACCTTGGCGCACAAGGGCGCGCGAACGGAGCGCGGCGCGGCGCGCGCGGCCAAGCGCAAGTAGTCATACGGGTAGTCATACGGGCCCTTTCGTCGGCGGCGTATTCGGGAAACCGCCGCGCTCGGCTTGCGCGGCTTCGCGATTGAGCCGCTGCGCTCGGTAGATCGATACTTCGGTGCGCGAGATCACAAAATAGGCGATGCCGACCGCGACCATCGCGCACGGCAGCACGGAAAATGAGGCCGTCATCTCAGCGACCATGATCATCAACGCAAGGGGGGCATGAGCGACGCTGCCGAAGCACGCCATCATTGCGACGACGACGAACACGCCCGGGTTGGCGGGCAGTCCCGGCGCGTGCACCAGGTCGCCGAGCCGCCAGATCGCAGCGCCGGTGAACCCGCCGATCACGATGCCGGGTCCGAAGATGCCGCCGGATCCGCCGCTGCCGATCGACAGCGACGTCGCGACGATCTTAGCCAGCGGCAGGAGCAGCACGATCCACAGCGGGATCGCCATCAACGTCTGACGGGCCGCGGCCGCCTGGGCCCAGCCGTAGCCGCTGGACAGCACCTGTGGAATCGCCAGGGCGATCAGCCCGACCGCCAGCCCGCCGATCGCCGGCTTGAGCACCGCGCCGCCGGGTAGCCGCGCGGTGAGGCGCACCGTGCCGTAGAACGTCCTGGCGTAGAGGTAGCCGATCGCGGCGGCGACGATGCCGAGCAGAGCGAACCAGATTAATTGCAGCGGTTGGTGGAACCGGTAGTCCGTCACGACCGACCCGAACAGCGGCTGGAAGCCCAGGATCGAGCCGGACACGGCGTAGGCCGTCGCTGACGTGATGAATCCGGGGACCAGCGACCGGTAGTCGAAGTCCGCCCGGTAGACGATGGACGCTGCCAGCACCGCTCCGCCGAGGGGCGCACCGAAGATCGCCCCGATTCCAGAGCCGATTCCCAGCGACACGGCGACGCGGCCGTCCTCGTCGGAGAGGTTGAGCTGGCGGGTCAACACCGAACCGAAACCCGCGGAGATCTGGGCGGCCGGTCCCTCCCGGCCGGCGGAGCCACCCGATCCGATCGTCAGCGCGCTCGCAATCGTCTTGACGACGATCGTGCGCGCCCGGATCGTGCGCGGGTCGGTGTGCACGGCCTCGATGGCGCTGTCGGTGCCGTGCCCCTCGGCCTCCGGCGCGAATTTCGCGACCAGCAGCGCCGACACCAGAGCCCCGCCGAATGTGACCAGCGGGATGGCCCACGGCCTGGTGTAGCCGGGAGACCCAGGGCTGCCGCCGTCACCCGCGGCCTGGGGGACGTGATAGTCGGCCAAATAGCCGAGCAGAAAACGACCCGCGTAGTCGAGGGCCAGATAGAAGACCACCGCCCCCAGCCCGGCGATAACCCCGATCGTGATGCCGAGCGTGAGCCACTTGCGCAGGTAGCCGGCGCGACTGATCGACGTCCCGACCCACTGCCTCGCTCTGCTGGCTGACGAACGCAGCGAAGCCAGCATGAAGCGGATGCTAGCTGTCGACGATCACTCCTGACTCCTGTGACGCCGGCTGCGCGTCATCGCTGGTAAGAGGGCGGCGTGGCCTGATACCCCCATGGGGTATAGTGACCGGCATGACCGACGTGCACGTGGAGGCCACGGCGCCCGCGCACGCAGGACAAGCCGGGTGCGGTGGTCACGGCGACCACGTCGCACAGTACCGCCGGTTGTTCTGGTTGATGCTGGTGCTGGCCATCCCGACGGTGGCGGCCTCGGGAATGTTCGCGATGATCATCGGCTACCGCATTCCCGACATAACCGGGTTGA
>JAFAWC010000492.1 GCA_019242135.1 Mycobacteriaceae bacterium
GCTGGCGGTGATGAAAAGCGGTGAACTGCAGGGCGTCATCACGGCGTCGCGTTTGCTGGCCGCCGCGGTCAAATCCTGAGCTGTCGGCGGGGCCTCGCTGATAGGTTCACTGGTGGTGTGCCGGGAAGCCTGGTCGGCGTCTTTTTCCCTACGGCCAGGAGCCGCCGATGACCGTCGTCGCGATCACGGTATTCGTGGTCGCCTACGCGTTCATCGCGAGCGACCGCGTCAACAAGACGCTCGTTGCGGTGTCGGGCGCGGCAGTGGTCGCCGCGCTGGGCGTCGTCACCTCCGACGACACGTTCTTCTCCCGCGATACCGGTATCGACTGGGATGTCATCTTCCTGCTGCTCGGCATGATGATGATCGTCTCCGTATTGCGCCAGACCGGCGTCTTCGAGTACATCGCGATCTGGGCGGCCAAGCGCGCCAAGGGGTCTCCGCGCAACATCATGGTGTTGCTGGTCATCGTGACCGCCTTCGCATCGGCGCTTTTGGACAACGTCACCACGGTCCTGCTCGTCGCACCGGTGACGCTGCTGGTATGCGATCGCCTCGTGGTCCGCGCCACACCGTTTCTGATGGCCGAGGTGTTCGCATCAAACATCGGCGGCGCCGCCACACTTGTCGGGGATCCGCCGAACATCATCATTGCGAGCCGGGCGCGCTTGTCGTTCAACGACTTTCTCGTCCACACGCTGCCGATCGTCGTGATCGTGATGGCGGTGTTCGTCTTGATGCTGCCATGGCTGTTTCGCGGTGCGTTCGATGTCGACCCGGATCGGGTGGCCGACGTGATGTCCCTGGAGGAGCGCGAAGCGATCCGTGATCCGGCGCTGCTGATCAAATGCGGCGTGGTGCTGGTGGCCGTGTTCGCGGCGTTCGTCGCGCACCCGCTGCTGCACATCGCGCCGTCGATCGTCGCACTGCTCGGCGCGGGCGTGCTGATCCTCGTCACCCGGCTGGAGAAGCCGGACTACTTCGCCAGCGTCGAGACCGAGACGCTGCTGTTCTTCGCTGGCTTGTTCATCATCGTCGGTGCGATGGTGAAGACCGGCGTCATCAGCCACCTGGCACGGCTGGCGACGACCGCCGTCAACGGCAACGCGTTGCTCACCACGATGCTGATCCTCGGCGTCTCCACGCCGGTGTCAGGCGTGATCGACAACATTCCCTATGTCGCGACGATGACCCCGATCGTCGCCGAGTTGACCGCGAGCATGCCGGGCCAGGCACACCACGGTGCACTGTGGTGGGCGCTGGTGCTCGGCGCCGGTTTCGGAGGCAACCTGACCGCGGTCGGCGCCAGCGCGAATGTCGTCATGCTCGGGATCGCGCGCCGGTCCGACAGTCCGATCTCGTTCTGGGAGTTCACCCGTAAGGGTCTGGCCGTTACGGCGATGTCCATCGCGCTGGCGGCGGCCTACCTGTGGCTGCGCTACTTCGCGCTCACCTGATAGCCCCGCGAAACGACCGTTTCGCAGCCACCCAGTCGGACATTTCATCGGTAACGTCAGTCTCGACGCGCCGCTACACCCAGTACGGCACCCGGCTGCGGTACTGGCGCATCGCCGTCGCGGCCAGAACCCAGCCGATCACGGTGAGCGCGATGACCACCACCCAGTGCCGCAGATCCTGGTGCGCGCCGAGCAGCGGGGCCCGCACGATGTCGAGATAGTGCAGCAACGGGTTGAGCTGGATGACCTTGCCCCACCGGCCCGCGCCCTGCCTGGCCAGTGTCTCGTCGTTCCAGATGATCGGCGTCATGAAGAACAGCAGCTGCACGATGCTGTTGAGCAGCGGGCCGATGTCGCGGAACCGGGTGCCGATGATGCCGAATACCAGCGAAGCCCAGACGCAGTTGAGCATGACCAGTGCGAGCGCCGGGATCACCGACAGGTCCGCCCACGACCACGGCTTCGGGTAGATCATCGCGATGATCACGTAGATCACGATGTTGTGCGCGAACAGCAGTGCCTGGCGCCACACCAGCCGGTACACGTGTACGGACAGCGCGGTGGGCAGCTGTTTGATCAGCCCCTCATTGGCGACGAACACCTCGGCGCCCTCGAGGATCGAGGCGCTGATCAATCCCCAGATGATCAGTCCCAGCGTCACGTATGGCAGATGCTCGGACAACTCCAGGTGAAAGAGTTTGGAGTACAACCCGCCCATCGCGACCGCCGTCGTGCCGGTGGCGATCGTGATCCAGATCGGCCCGAGCACTGAGCGGCGGTACCGCTGCTTGATGTCCTGCCAGCCCAGGTGCAGCCACAGCTGGTGGCGTGCCATGCCGTCGGCCAGGTCGGCAACAGCGCGGCGCAAGGTCTTCGACTGTGCGGCATCGTCGGTGATCACGGGCCCTCCTTCGGCGGCGGCCGGCTGAACCTCTCGGCGCGTCCGAGACGTCGCAGCCTGATCCACTCCCACAGTCCGGCGGGATCGCGGCGGATGACCAGGAAATACCACCCGAACCTCACCCACTCCTGTACCCACAGCAACCGAAGACCGCGCTGGGACAGCACATAGCCGCGGTTGCGGTAGGTGTAGAACCGCTTCACCGGATCGTCGGGATACTGCGTGTGCATCCGGCCACCGAAGATCGGCCGGAACTCGTCGGCGCCGTGGGGATGCAGGTACACCGCCGTCAGACAGGTGCCGAACGGCAACCCGGAGCGCACCAGCCGCCGGTGCAGTTCCACCTCGTCGCCGCGCACGAACAGCCGCAGATCCGGTACCCCGACAGCTTCCAGCGTCGAGGCCCGAAACAGCGCGCCGTTGAACAGATGCGCGATCCCGAGCAGTAGGTCCTGCTGCGGGCCCTCGGTGCGCAACTCGTCGACCCGCCGGCGCCAAACTAGGCCGCGCCGCAACGGATTCGCCAGGCGTTGCGGGTCGCCGATGTCGCATACCATCGGTGATACCTCGGCCAGGCCGTATTTGTCCGCGCACGCCAACAGAGTTGAGAGCACCTGCTCATCCTGAGGTCGCCCGTCGTCGTCGGCACACCACACCCAGTCGGCGCCCAGAGCCAGCGCATGCAGCATGCCGAGTGCGAATCCTCCTGCGCCACCGAGGTTTCGGCGCGAGCCGAGATAGCTCGACGGGATCGGCTGGCCGCTGACCATATCGTGCACCCGCCCGTCGGCGTCATCGGAGAAGTCGTTGTCGACAACGATCAAGTGGTCGGGTCGGCGGCTCTGCGCGGTGATCGCATCCAGCGATTTCGCCAGTTCGTCGGGGCGCCGGTGCGTGACGACCACCGCGCAGACAACACTCATCCCTGCCTTCTGGTCTTCGCGCAAGCGCTCATCCCTGCCTTCTGGTCTTCGCGCAAGCGCTCATCCCCGCGCCATCTCGGCGATGATCTCCGCGACGTGGCGCGCCGCTTCGTCGCCCTCGTACGCGCGAACCACATCCTCGATTCCGCCCATCATCTTGATCGACCCGTGGTCGATCCAGATCGCTGTCTTGCAAAGCCGCGCCAGGAACTCGGTGGAGTGGCTGGCGAAAACGAGAATCCCCGACCGCTCGACGAGGCCCTGCAGCCGCGTCTGCGCCTTCTTCAAGAACTCCGCGTCGACGGCCCCGATGCCTTCGTCGAGCAGCAGGATCTCGGGGTCGATGCTGGTCACCACGCCCATCGCCAGCCGCACCCGCATGCCGGTGGAGTACGTACGCAGCGGCATCGACAGGTACTCGCCCAGCTCGGTGAACTCGGCGATCTCGTCGACCTTCGCCAGCATCTTCTTTCGGCTCTCTCCGAGAAACAACCCGCGGATGATGATGTTCTCGTAGCCGGAGATCTCCGGGTCCATGCCCACGCCGAGGTCGAAAATCGGTGCGACACGGCCGTTTACGATCGCTTTGCCGCGCGTCGGCTCATAGATCCCCGACAGCAACCGCAACAGCGTGGACTTGCCGGCGCCGTTGTGCCCAACCAGCCCGACGCGGTCGCCGGTGCTCAGCGACAGCGTAACGTCCTTGAGCGCCTCGATCACGAGCACGTTGCTGGTGTTGCGCCCGATTGTGCCGCCGGCCTTCCCGAGGAACGTCTTCTTCAGAGACCGTGACTTCGCGTCGAAGATCGGAAACTCCACCCACGCATCTTCTGTGTGGATGCTGACCTCATCACTCGCGACGCCGTCGGCGGCCGGATCGGTGACGGACAACCCGCGCCTCGGTTACAGGTACTGCCCGGTGCCCGAGTGGCCGGGCCCGCCGGGCTGTCCGGGCGCGTGCAGCCCTGGCGGCAGTGCGCCCTGGCGCATGTGCTCGAGCTGCTGGCGGGCCGCCATCTGCTGGGCGAACAGGGCGGTCTGGATGCCGTGAAACAGTCCTTCGAGCCAGCCCACCAGCTGTGCTTGCGCGATCCGCAGCTCGGCGTCCGACGGCGTCGACTCCTCGCCGAATGGCAGGGTCAGTCGCTCGAGTTCTTCCCGCAGTTCCGGCGCAAGGCCGTCCTCGAGTTCGCGAATGCTGGTGGCGTGGATCTCCCGCAGCCGGTTGCGGCTGGCGTCGTCGAGCGGCGCCGCTCGCACCTCCTCGAGCAGTTGTTTGATCATCGTCCCGATCCGCATCACCTTCGCGGGCTGCTCGATCAGGTCGGTGACCGAGCGCTGATCGGAGTCCTCGCGCTGCTCGAGGCCGTTGATGATCTCGACGTTGTCGTCGTCGGCGTTGGTGCTCACCGTCGCAGTCCCTTCTCTTCGGCTTCGGCGCGGTCCGCCTCGCCGTACTGCCCGCCAGAACGTATTGACAGTAGTCTGCCCGCTTCGATGCAACGGCGACCCGCGCGGCCCGGCGAAGGCGTACCCGGCGCCACGTACCCTAACCCCGCCATTCGAAGATGCGGGCGTCGCCGTTGTCGAAGATCTTGGCCCAGGACCGCGACTTGTCCAGCGACGCCAGGCCCTCCGGCATGACGAACTCACGGACCACCCGGGTGCTCGTCATCACATAACGAATGCCCAGCGCCCGTACGGCTTCCGCCACCCGGGGGTCGGTGTCGGCGTCGTCTGCATAAGCCCAGAAGATGAAACGGTGATAACCCGGGCCTTGCTGCACGGGGTAGTCGTAGTGGGTCCACAGTGGGTGAAGGCCTGCGACCGCGTACATCCAGGCGGTGCCGTCGACGTTGGCGTCGCCGATCAACGTGTCGCGTGCGCCGGGCAGCGTCGCGAGGTAGGCCATCGCCTCGAGGTCCTTGTGGTCGACCATCACGGAGTCGTATTTCTGCCCGAGCAGATACTCGTGGCGCGGAGAGTAGTACCAGGCGCAGCCCACGCTCACCGCGACGACGATCGCAGCCGTCGCGGCGTACCAAACCGGTGCCCGGACGGTTCGGTGCGGCTCGAGCAGTCGCCGCGCTGCGGCCGCGACAGCGGCGCTGACCGTGAACAACGCGATGCCCGCCATCGGTGCGAGCAGCAGTGTGATCACCGCGAACAGTCGGCGCGGGTCGCTGTAGAACAGGTCGCTGAACCTGCCGAGCACGGCGCCGACCACGGTGCCGAACGGCGCCGACGAATGCACGATCGCGCCGACCAGCAGCAGCCACGCCGCCAGCGGCCACCAGATCTTGCGCGCCACCAGGATCACCGCACCGATCCCGGCCAGCGCCATCAGCGCGTACTGGATCGGAAAGTCGTTCAGGTGGCGGGTGTGGCCGACGACGGCGTCGAACAACGCCTTCTTCTTGCCCTCGTGGGTGATGAACGCATGCCCGACGATGATGTCGGCCTGCTTGAGGATTCCCGCGAACTGCGGCAGCAGCAGCAACGCCGCGGGCACGGAAACCGTCAGTAGCGTCGCAACGTCGGCCAGCCGGCCGCGCACGGGGTGCCACAGCCCGTCCAACGCCCACCACGCCGCGACGAACAACGTCGCCACCACGCCGCCGGTGGTGTGCACCGAGAACACCCCGAGCAGCGCGAGCACCGCGACCGGAATCCGGTCGCGGTGCCCAAGCGTGGACACGATCAGAACCGTCGTCGGTGCGGCGATGCCGTAGGCCGCGAGGTTGGGCATCGACGCGGTGTCGAACTCGATGTAGGGCAGCGCGGTGAACGACGCTGACATCGCGCCGGCTGCCGCCGCGCACCCGGCCGTGCGCCATTCGGTGGTTCGCTCGCGCAGAAGCCGCCACGTCAACGTCGCGGCACTCACCGGAAACAGCCAGACCGCCGCTGCCACGGAGCTGACGGTGTAGGCGGTGGTGGGGGCGGCACCGGTGAGCTGGCCGAGTACGGCGGCCAGTGCGTGAAACGTGGACGGGTAGTACAGCTGCGCATGAGTCTCGACGTTTCGCAGTTCGCCCATGTGCGTCGACGACGCCTGCCCGGTGTCGAGGATGAAGCGGATCTCGTTGGCATGCCACACCGCATCCCAGGTGCTCGGCACCGACTGCCAGTGCGTCATGCCGATCATGGCGGAATAGCCGATCAGGCAAGCTCCCAGCAGGACACCCGCGGCCACGGCGACGGCCGGCCAGGCCGAGACGGCCAGCCTCTCGGCGTCGTGGTTGCGGTAGCGCGACAGCACCATGCGCAAACCGACGACGACGCCGGTCACCACCAGCACAGCAAACAACGCCGTCCACGCGTTCCACGGCCAGCCGATGGCGCCGAGCGGAATGATCGACAACCCGACCACGCCGTAGGTCAACGCCGGACCCACCGCCACCGCGACGGGCCACGGTAGCCGGGCGGCGATTCCGACCAGCGCCCCGGGCACTATCAGCAACAACAGCGCTGGCAGCACACCGAGGGCCAAACTCACTGCACTAGTATGGCTGGCCAGGTGGGCCGGTCTGTCACGGCGTGACGGGCACACGAACCGCCGGCGACTGGGTCGTGAGGCCCGATCCAGAGAAGCTCTGAGGTGGCTTACATGGTGTACGACGTTGCCCGGGTGAGGGGCTTGCATCCCTCGTTGGGCGACGGCTGGGTACACCTGGACGCGCAGCTGGGAATGTTGGTCCCGGAGTCTGTGGCCACTACGGTCTCAACGGCGTTCCGCGGCTCCCGCCCGCACACCGCCGGCCCGCATCCATCGGCTCGGCGCAGCGCCGCCGTGCTCGACGCCGCGCGCCAGGCGATCGGCGATCTGGTGAATGCCGACCCGCGCGGAGTCGTCCTCGGGCCCGACCGAGCGGTTTTGCTACGCGCCTTGGCCGACGCGTCGTCGTCCCGGACCGGTCTCGGCTACGAGGTGGTGGTCACCCGGCTCGACGACGAGGCGAACATTGCACCTTGGCTGCGCGCAGCAAACCGGTACGGCGCCAGGATCAAGTGGGCCGAGGTCGACATCGAGACCGGTGATCTACCGGGCTGGCAGTGGGAGAGCCTGATCACCAAGGGCACCCGGTTGGTCGCGATCACCTCGGCGTCGTCGACGCTCGGCACGGTCACGGATCTGCGCGCCGTCACCAAACTCGTCCACGACGCCGGCGGCCTCGTCGTGGTCGATCATTCCGCCGCCGCTCCGTACCGGTTGATGGACATCCACGAGGCCGACGCCGACGTGGTCGCGGTTAACGCCGTCGCCTGGGGTGGCCCGCCGATCGGCGCGCTGGCGTTCCGGGAGCCCGCGGTGATCGACACCTTCGCCACCATGTCGCTGACGTTGAACGCCACCGGCCCAGAGCGTCTCGAGACGGGTGTGCACCAGTTCGGGTTGTTGGCCGGCATGGTCGCGAGCATCGAGTACCTCGCGGGGCTGGACGAGTCCGCGAGCGGCACTCGCAGGCAACGGCTCGCGACCTCGATGCAATCCGTGTCGTTGTACATGGACCGGGTGTTCGACTACCTGCACGCGTCGCTGCGTTCGCTGCCGCGGGTGATGGTGCTGGGGCGTCCCGAGGTGCGCATCCCGGTGCTCAGCTTCGCGGTGATCGACGTGCCCGCGGAGCGCGTCGTGCAGCGCCTGGCTGACAACGGGATCTGCGCGATCGCGAATGTACCGTCGCGGGTGCTGGATCTGATCGGCGTCAACGACGTCGGGGGTGCGGTGTCGATCGGGCTCGCGCACTATTCGACGACGGCCGAGATCGACCAGCTGGTCCGCGCGCTCGCGTCTCTCGGCTAATCACCCACTCGCAGCACGACTTTGCCGGTGACCTTGCCCGACGACAGCAGCTTGTGCGCCTCGGCGGCCTCCTGTATCGGTAGCACCGCGCCGATCTCCGGCCGCACCCGCCCGGCCACGATCATCGGCCACACATTGGCGACCACCTCGGCGACGACGGCGCCCTTGCTGGCTGGCCCGTCGACGGGGCGCCCGCGCAGCGCGGTCGCGATGACGCCGGCGCGTTTGGCGAGCAGCTTGGCGATGTTGAGCTCAGCGGTCGTGCCGCCCTGAAGCCCGATGACGACCAACCGACCGTCATTGCCGAGCGCATCGATGTTCCGGTCGAGGTACTTCGCACCGATGATGTCGAGGATGACGTCGACGCCCGCGCCGGCAGTCTCGTCGCGGATCCGGTCCACGAAGTCCTCTTCGTGGTAGTTGATCGTGATGTCGGCGCCCAGCTCGCGTGCCCGGTCCAGCTTCTCCGCCGAGCCGGCGGTGACCGCGACCCTCGCGCCCAGAGCGCGGGCCACCTGGATGCCATGGGTACCGACGCCGCTGCCGCCGCCGTGAAACAGCACCATCTGGTTGGCTCGCAGTCCCGCGGTCATCACCAGGTTGGACCACACCGTGCAGGCCACCTCCGGCAGACCGGCTGCCGCCACCAGGTCGACGCCGTCGGGAATCGGCATCACCTGTGGGGCTGGTGCGGCGACGTACTCCGCGTAGCCGCCGCCGGCCAGCAAAGTGCAAACTTGTTGCCCCGGCGCCCATCCAATGACGTCGGAGCCCACTTCGGCGATCACGCCGGATGCCTCCATACCCAAGATTTCGCTTGCCCCGGGCGGCGGCGGGTACTGCCCCGCCGCTTGCAGCAGATCAGCGCGGTTCACCCCGGCGGCCCGGACCCGCACCAGGATTTCACCCGGGCCCGCGCGCACATCTGATACCTCCTCCCAGGAAAGTCGTTCTGCGGAGTGGGCGACGATGGCGCGCATGACGTCACGCTACTACCGCGCCAATTCGGTCACGCGGCAACGGC
>JAFAWC010000631.1 GCA_019242135.1 Mycobacteriaceae bacterium
CGATGGGCGTGAACACCGCCCTGCTGAACGCGCTGCGCGACTCGCCTGAGCCCGATACCCGGCTCGCCGCGAATGCAGTGGTCAGCGCGGGTGAGGTGCTCGGCCCCGACGCCGTGGCCGCGTTGACGGTGGGTGCGATGCGCGAGAACAGGTTTTTGGTACTGCCGCATCCTGAAGTGCTCGACATGTACCGCCAGAAGGGTGCGGACTACGACGGCTGGATCGCCGGGATGCGTCGCTACCGTGACCGGTTGGCGGCCGGTGGGTGAGCTGCCGCGGCGCCACGTGCTCGCCACCCTGATGTTGTTGGGTGCGTGGGCGACCGGGTGCGCGCGGGCGGGTTCATCGCCGTTGGCCTCGATTGACGACCGGGTCGCCGCGCTCGAGCGTCGGTACAGCGCCCGCGTGGGGTTGTTCGCGGCCGACCTGGATTCGGGTCGCGGTGTCGAAAACCGCGCTGATGAGATGTTTGCGATGTGTTCGACGTTCAAAACCTATGCGGCGGCAAGCGTGCTGCAACGATGCGACCGCGGCGAACTGCACCTGGACGACCAGGCGCCCATTCCCGTTGCGATTCTGCCCAACTCACCGGTGACCAGACCGCACGCGGGACAATCAATGGCGTTGGCCGACCTGTGTGCGGCCGTGCTGCAGCGCAGCGACAACACCGCGGCCAACGCACTGCTGACGAGGATCGGTGGGCCGGCGGCGATCACCGAGTTCGCGCGCAGTATCGCCGACGACAAGACGCGGCTCGACCGGTGGGAGACGGACCTGAACACGGCGTTTCCCGGCGATCCGCGCGACACCACCACACCGCGGGCGTTCGCGCGCGGGTATCAGAACCTGTTGGTCGGGACCGCGCTGGGGGAGCAGAGCCGCCGACAGCTCGACGAGTGGATGCGCGGCAACGTGACATCGACCATGCGCGCCGGACTGCCGGACGGGTGGACCAGCGCCGACAAGACCGGGACCGGCGACTACGGCAGCACCAACGACATCGGGGTCGCCTACGGGCCGACCGGGCAGAGGGTGCTGCTGGCGATCATGACTCGCTCGGCCACCGATGACCGCCAGGCCGAGCCGCTGGGGACGCTGATCGGCGAGCTCACCGGCGCCGTGATGACGGGCCTGTAGAGCGCGCGGTTCCGGGCCGTTCCCGGCCTCAGGCCAACACCGTCGCCGGGTCGGTGAACGGCAGGTTCACGCCGCCCGCGACCCGCTCGTTGAGCAGCGCGCCGTCATGGGCGCACAGGCCCTTCGCCAGGGCCGGATCCGCTCGGCACGCCGCCCGCCAGCCGTGGTCGGCCAGCGCGAGCACGTAGGGCATCGTGGCGTTGGTGAGCGCAAATGTCGAGGTGCGCGGCAGCGCACCCGGCATGTTCGCCACGCAGTAGAAGACGGTGCCGTGCACGTTGAAGGTGGGCTGGTCATGGGTGGTCGGCGTGGAGTCCTCGAAGCAACCGCCCTGGTCGATCGCGACATCGACCAGCACCGCACCGGGCTTCATCTGCGCGACAACTGAATTCGAGACCAACTTGGGCGCTCTGGCCCCGGGGACCAGCACGGCTCCGATGACCAGATCCGCCCGTTTGAGCGCGCCGTCCAGGTCCAGCGCCGACGAGTAGCGGGTGCGCACACGGCCGCGCAGAGCGGCGTCGAGTTCGCGCAGCTTACCGATGTCGATGTCGAACACCGTGACGTGAGCGCCCATTCCGCTCGCCACGCGGGCGGCGTTGTAGCCGGCGGTTCCACCGCCGATCACGACGACATCGGCCGGGCCCACACCGGGCACACCGCCCATCAATACACCTCGGCCGCCGGTCGGTCTCATCAGGTGATATGCGCCCACTTGTGCCGCGAGCCGGCCCGCGACCTCGCTCATCGGCGCCAGCAGCGGCAGTGCACCGTCGGCGGTCTGCACCGTTTCGTACGCGATCGCGGTCACGCCCGAATGCAGCAATGCCTCGGTGCAGACCTCCGACGCCGACTTCAAGTCGGCGGGCGCCGAGATCATCTCGGGCGCCGACCGCGTCTGGGCCGACGCCGAGCTGCTGCTGAAGGTCAAGGAGCCGATCAAGGCCGAGTACGCGCTGATGCGCAGCGGTCAAACACTTTTCACCT
>JAFAWC010000014.1 GCA_019242135.1 Mycobacteriaceae bacterium
GGTCGGCGGCAGCGGCGTCGTGCTCTACGTCGTGCCGCGGATCGCGCTCGGGGAACTGCCGATGGAGGTCGGCAGCAGACTCACGACCGCACTGGCGCGCCACGGCGTGGTGCTGTCGCTGCAGTTCGAGACCGACGACGACCAGAACGTGGTGGACGCGATCAGAGACCTCAATCCGATCGCCATCACCAGCGTCTTCCCGCTGACCGGCGATGCACTGGCGGCCGTCGAGGCCGCCGGAATACCGCAGATTCATGTCGGAAGCGAACAGTTGCGCGCGCTTTCAGATCTGCATCTGACGGTGGGGGAGATGCGGGTGGACCACCTCGTATCACGGGGGCATCGCAACCTGGCGTTCGCCTACACCGACGTCGAGAAGCTGCGTCCGCTCGGCGACTACTGGCTCGCGGGCCTGCGCGTCGCCGCCAGCACCCGCGACCTGCCCGAGATCACCGTCAGCACACTGCAGACCGACGGCAGCAACGCCGCGGATGTGGTCGCCGGCTGGGTTGGCGACGAGGTGACCGCAGTCTGCACCCAGGACGACGAAACCGCGTTCGTGGTCCTGCACGGCCTGCGCCAGTCGGACCTGCGCTGCCCGGCGGACCTGGCCGTCATGGGAGTTGACGCGCGCCCGCTCGGTGCGGTCAGCGGGCCACCGCTCACGTCGGTGTCCTTCGACGCGAAAGCAATCGTCGACGCGGCGGTGACCGCGATGATGGCCGAGCTCGGATACCCCGTGGAGCCGGAGCCGGCCAGCATCAACGTCGCGAGGCTGATCCAGCGGGACTCGACATGACCGAGTCCCGCCTGGACGGGCGGCCGGGTGCGCGGGTAACTTACGCGGGTAAGTTCCTTCTCGGATGCGGAGAGGCACACGGGACATGACGGTCAGCGCCACCAGCGACGTCCGCTTCGATCCCTACGACGTCGAGCTCAACGCCGATCCGTACCCGATGTTCCGGCGGCTGCGCGAGGAAGCGCCGCTGTACTACAACGCGCAGCACGACTTCTACGCGTTGAGCCGCTTCGACGACGTGAACAAAGCGCTGGTCGACCACGGCACGTTCAGCTCGGCGCGCGGGGCGATTCTTGAACTGATCAAAGCCAACATCGACATCCCGAAGGGCGTGGTGATCTTCGAGGATCCGCCCATCCACGACATTCACCGCAAGTTGTTGTCGCGCATGTTCACCCCGCGCAAGATCAACGGCCTCGAACCGAAAATCCGCGAGTTCTGCGCGCAGAGCCTCGACCCGCTCATCGGGTCGGGGCGATTCGACTTCGTCGCCGACCTCGGTGCGCAGATGCCGATGAAGGTCATCAGCATGCTGCTCGGCATCCCCCAGGACGACCAGGAGGCCGTCCGCGATCGAGCCAACGAACAGCTGCGCACCGAGGCCGGCAAACCGATGAAAGCCGCCGAACAGGGCATCGTGGCCGGCGAACACTTCGCGGCGTACATCGATTGGCGTGCCGAGCATCCGTCGGACGACATCATGACGGAGCTGCTCACTGTCGAGTTCGAGGACGAGACCGGTACCGTGCGGCGGCTGACCCGCGGGGAGCTGCTCGTCTACCTCAACGTTGTCGCCGGCGCCGGCAATGAGACCACCACCCGCCTGATCGGCTGGGCGGGCAAGGTACTTGCCGAGCATCCCGACCAGCGGCGCGATCTCGTCACGGATCCGACGCTCATCCCGCAGGCCGTCGAGGAACTGCTGCGCTACGAGCCGCCCGCGCCGCACGTGGCGAGATATGTGACTCGCGATTTCTCATACCACGGGCAACCGGTGCCCGCGGGCAGCGTGATGATGATGCTGATCGGTGCCGCCTGCCGGGATCACCGTCAGTTCCCGCCCGACGGCGACGTTTTCGACATCCACCGCCGGGCCCGCCCGCACTTGGCGTTCAGTGTGGGCACGCATTTCTGTTTGGGCTCGGCGCTTGCCCGCCTCGAGGGACGCATCGCGCTGGAGGAGATCCTCAAGCGGTTCCCGGACTGGGACGTCGACCTTGATCACGCGCATCTGTCGCCGACGTCGACCGTGCGGGGCTGGGAAGCGATGCCCGCGATCATCTGCTAACGCTGCGGATTGCTGTAGATCCGGGTCGGCGTGATCAGTACCGCGGCGCGTCGCTCCCGGGCCATCGTCTCGTCGTAGGTAGGCCAATCGTCGTGTGTTCCGCCGGCATCGGTGAAGATCGTGCGCAGCAACGCCTTGAGCTGATCGCCGCCGAGGCCGAGTTGGGTGTCGTCGGGTCCAGCGAGTTCTGCGGTGCCTTCAACGGTGATCCACTGCCAGCCGCGATGAAACGTCGCCGTGACGGATGACCGTTTGCGAAGGTTGGCGAGCTTGGCGCCGCCCCCGATCGCGACAAACGAAAGGACCTGCCCACCGGTGACCGGATGGGTACTGACGCCGGCGTTGACCAGTGAGGCCTGAACGGTGCCGTCGCTGCGCACGGTGGCCACGACGGCGAGGTGCCCAGTGGTGGAGGCGATTTCGGCAACCTCGGTGAGATCTGGCATCAGCGACCATCCTTTCTTGGGTACCCGTCAGGCAATTATCCGCCGGGCGCGGTGTCAAAAGCAGCCTCGTCGAAGCGGGCCCCGCTGTATGGTCCGCAAAGCACGCACGAAGGGGCAGCCATGGTCTTCCGTCGGTATCTTCGCAGCTGGTGGTTCTTGCGATTCGCGGTTGCGACGACCGTGGCGACCGCGCTGCCCGCGCTCGTCGGCTTCGCGGGCGACTCGGCGACGGCGGCGGCATTCTCGGGCCCCAACGCGCCCGTCGAACAACTCGATGTGCCGTCAGCGTCGATGGGCCGAAACGTCCGCATCGAGTTTCAAAGCGGCGGACCCGGTTCGCACGCCGTCTACCTCCTCGACAGCATGGAGGCCGGCGACGACTTCAACGGCTGGGACATCAACACTTCGGCATTTGACTGGTACAACGGATCGGGCCTGTCGATGGTCATGCCGGTCGGCGGAAAGTCCAGTTTCTACAGCAACTGGTACAGCCCGGCGGTGGGCAACGGCGGAACCTACACCTACAACTGGGAGACCTTCCTGACCCAGGAACTGCCCGGGTGGCTGGCCGCGAACAAGGGCGTGTCTGCGACCGGGGACGCCGTGGTCGGTCTATCGATGGGTGGATCGTCTGCCCTGGTGCTCGCCGCCTACCACCCGCAGCAGTTCATCTACGCGGGGTCGCTGTCGGGCTTTTTGAACCTCTCCCAGGGCCAGTGGCCGGGCATGGTCGCCATCGCGATGAAATGGAACGGCGGCTTTGACCCGGCCGCCATGTGGGGACCGCCCGGCGACCCGGCGTGGGCGCGAAACGACCCGACCATCAACGTTTCCCGGCTGGTGGGCAACAACACCCGCGTCTGGGTGTATTGCGGCAACGGCACCGCCACCGACCCTGCCCTGGCCAGCCCTGACGCTCCGATCGCCGGGTTGGGATTTTTGGAGGGGTTCGCGATCGACTCAAATCACACGTTCCAGAACGCCTATCTCGCCGCCGGCGGTCGCAACGGGGTGTTCAACTTCCCCGGCGGCATCCACAGCTGGGGGTACTGGGGCCAGCAACTACAGCAGATGAAACCCGATCTGCAACGGGTGCTCGGCGCTGCGCCGACGCAGTAAGCCCCGACGGAATCAGGCCGCGCGGCGGTACACCTCGATGTCCTCGATGTCTGCGCGGGACCGGTCGGGCAGCGCGACGACGCAGCCCAGGGTGATGACGGCGGCGATGACGATGTACGCCGAAATCGAATAGGGCGTACCCGTTTCGTGCAGCAGCCAGGTCGCGACGAGGGGAGCGGGGCCGCCGGCGAACACCGATGCCAATTGGTAGCCCAGTCCTGCCCCGCCATAGCGCAGATGCGTCGGGAAGCTTTCGCCGATCATCGCCGCCTGAGGGCCGTACTGCATCGCGTGCAGGATCAGCGACAGCACGACCGTGATGAAGACGAGTGCGTGCCCGCCATGGGTGAGCACGATGAAGTACGGGACCGCGAAGAGACCAGTCAAGACGGTGCCGGTGAGATAAACCCGCTTTCGGCCGACGCGGTCCGACATCAGAGAGAAGAACGGAATCGCCGCGAGTTCGCAGATTGCGCCGACCAGAACGGCGTTGAGCACGAACGTCTTGCTGAATGCGTGCGCAGGCCGGGACACGACGTAGATCAACACGTAGGTGGTGAACAAATAGAACGGCAGTTGCTCGCTGAACCGGACACCGGCCGACAGCAGAATCTCGCGCCAGTGGTGGCGGATCGCCTCGATGACCGGTGTACGGACGATCTTGCGTTCGACGACAGCCTTCGCAAACATCGGCGTCTCAAGGATTTTCAGGCGGATCACCAGGCCCAAGCCGACCAGCACCAGGCTGGCCAGGAACGGGATGCGCCAGCCCCATGAGTTGAACGCGTCCGCCGACAGCGTCGCCGACAGTAGCGTCATGCCTCCGGTGCCCAGCACCAGCCCGACCGGCACTCCCACCTGCGCCGAACTGGCCAGCAACCCGCGCCGGTCCTGAGCGCCCCACTCCATCGCCAGCAGCACCGACCCGCTCCACTCGCCGCCGATCGCGATGCCCTGAATCAGCCGCAGCACCACCAGCAGCAACGGGGCAATCAGCCCGATCGTCGCGGTTCCCGGCAACACGCCGACGAGGGCCGACGATATGCCCATCACCAGCAGGGTGATGATCAGCGTGACCTTGCGGCCGAGCCGATCGCCCCAATGGCCGAAGATGGCGGCCCCGACCGGACGCGCCGCGAACCCGATCGCGTAGGTCGCGAACGACTGCATCGCCCCGGCGTACGCGCTGGACGCCGGGAAGAAAAGATGCGGGAAAACCAGTGCGGCGGCAGTGTTGTAAAGGAAGAAGTCGTACCACTCGATCGTCGTACCGATGACGCTCGCCAGAGCGGCACGCCGGACTTGGGTGCGTTGTGCGTGCTCGCCGACCCGAGTTGCCCTGAGGAGTTCGTCGTCTCCGAGTACCATCCGCCGCCCTTCCGCCCAGTCGTGCTCGCCAGTCTCAGTCTGCGACGCCACGGCCCCGTTGTCGTCGATAACGCGCGAGGTATTTCCGGCTTAAACGCTGCAAAAGTCGTCAATACTGGCTGCGGGCGGGGTGCACGAACGAGAGGATGAGCAGCGATGCGTCAGTTCACACGTTTCGGCGCCTGCGCGGCCGCGATGAGCATGGCAACGTCGGTCGCCCTCTGCGCCGGTAGCGGTGCCGCTGTGGCCGACGGCACCAACGTCGCCTCCGACAACTCCAGGCTCGTGCCGCTCAGTTCGATCCTGCGAAAATGCGACTGGCAGAACACCCCCTGGGTACCGTCAGCGACCTCAGGCACCGGGTTCGCCCTGATCGGGGCAGCCGGCGGTACGGTCACCGCGGACGTGCACATGACCGGCGTCATCCCAGACATCTGGTACGGCGTCCGGCTGGTGCAGGTGCCCCGTCCCGGTATCGGCTGTGGCGCCGGTGCGCCGGGCGTGGGGTTCGCTCAGCTTTACACCGACGACGCCGGAAACGGGGCGGTGACGGTGTCAGCGCCGGTCATGGCGGGTGCGACCGGAGCGTGGGTGTCGGTCGAGGGTCCGCTCGGCAACTCCACACAGATGGCCGGCGATTTCAGGACGTCGGATTTCCTGGCGCCGATCTAGCGTCAGAAGCCGCCGTCGCTGTTACACCCACTGCACCCAGCCATACGACGCGGTGCACACCAGCGCGATTCCGTCGGGCGACTGCGCGGCCGCGCCGCGCGGATTCGGGCACGGCTCGCCGATGTTGTGCACCCCGTACAGCGGATAGGAGCTCACCCAGAATCCTGTGTAGACGGGCGGCCACTGGTTGGGGATCCAGTGGCACTGCATCGGCTCACCGCCGCGGCCGCGACCGAAGATGAACAGATCGGTGTTGTCGCACGGTGCGTTCAGCGCAGCGTCGTAATTCATGCCGGGCACGTCGCCGGGGTAGCGGCCCGACGGGTCGTCGGCGGCGGCGGTCGGAGCCGCACTGATCGCGGTGGCCGCGATCGCCGCGGCGATGAAGAGCGTGCGCATCATGTCCCACCCTCGCGTTGTCGGCCTGCGGCAAAGCGTAACCGGTGTCCCGCGTGCCACAAAGATTTCTCCTGAAAACGACCACCCACAGGACCTGACCGGATCACGTGTAGAAGGCGTCGAGGATCTCTTTGTTCCGGTCGGCGACCACCGACCGTTTCACCTTCAATGACGGCGTCAGCTCGCCCCGGTCAACCGACAAATCGTGGTCCAGCAGCGCCCACTTCTTGATTGTCTCCCACCGGTTGAGCTCCGAATTGAGTCTTTTCACGTGCTCGTCGATCAGCTCGTGCACCGGCGGCAATTTGACCAAGTCGGTGTAGGACTTGTCCGTCCAACCGCGCTCAGCCGCCCAGCCCGAGATCGTGTCGGGGTCAAGAGCGATGAGCGCGACACAGAAGTTGCGGCCCTCGCCGAACACCAGGAACTGGCTGGCGTACGGGCACTGGGCGATGAATTTTGCCTCGATCGCCGGCGGCACGATGTACTTGCCACCGGAGGTCTTAAACATCTCCTTGAGCCGGCCGGTGATCGTCAAGAACCCATCGGCGTCCAGCACTCCCTTGTCACCGCTGCGCAGCCAGCCGTCCTCGGTGAAAGCCGCGGCGGTGGCGTCCGGCAGGTTGTGGTAGCCCGCCATCACCTCGGGACCGTTGATCTGGACTTCGCCCTCCTCGCTGATCCGCACCCCTGTCCCGTCGAACGGCACACCGACGGTTCCGAGCCGGTAGTTCTCGGGACGGTTGATGAAGCCCGCGCCTGCCGTCTCGGTCAGCCCGTATCCCTCGAGGATCAGCAGCCCGGCGGCGTGAAACCATTCGCCGATCTCGCGGTTCAGCGGCGCGGAACCCGAGATGAAAAACCGGATGTTGCCACCGAACGCGGCCCGCACCTTGGTGAAGATCAAGCGGTCAAAAAGCCTGTGCTGCAGCGACATCGTCAGGCCAACGGGCTCGTGGGCCCGTCGACGACGGTCGACTTCAACCCCCACGGCGAAGGCTCGCTGGAACAACTTCTCCTTGACACCGCCGTGTTCCTGCTGGGTGGTGACGATGCGGGAATACGCCTTTTCGAAGATCCGCGGGGCGGCGGCCATGAACGTGGGTTTGACCGCAGCGGCGTTCTCCATGATCTTGTCGACCCGTCCGTCGACCGCACTGACGAATCCGCACGCCAGCTGCGCTGCGACGAGCACCTTGCCGAACGAGTGCGCCAAGGGCAGCCACAGCAGCTGCGAATCGTCCTCGCCGACCACCTGCAGCGCAGCGACCGCCAGGCCGTGATAAACCCATGCCTCGTGGCGCAGCCGCACACCTTTCGGCTTGCCGGTGGTTCCGGACGTGTAGATCAACGTCGCCAACTGATCCGGCACGATCTTTTCGACGGCGTCTTTTACGCACGCCGGGTGGTCGGCGAGGTGTTTGGTTCCCAGGCCGGCCAGATCATCGATGGTGATCACCCAATCGCCGTCGCCGTGACCGTCGAACAGCACCACCTTGCTGACGTTAGGCAGCTCATGGCGACGCTGCGTCAACTTCGCCAGCTGGTCGTCGTCTTCGGCGAAGACCACCGTCGACTCGGAGTCGGCCAGAATGTAGGCGGTGTCGGCGGCGTTGGTGTTCGCGTAGACGGTGGTGGTGGCCGCGCCCGCACACATCACCGCCAGGTCCGCAAGGATCCATTCATATCTGGTGCCCGACGCGATCCCGACACGCTGTTCTGGCCGCACCCCGAGCGCGAGCAGACCGGCCGCCAGCGACTCGACCCGATCGGCCGCCTGCCGCCACGTCACCGATACCCACTCGGCGCCCCGGACGTAGCGGAACGCCTCCTTGTCGGGCGTCTTCGTCACACGCTTGAGGAAAAGTGCCGCCAAATTGGGCACACCGGTGTGCACGGTCGTCCTCGGCGTCCTCACACCGACAAATGTAGAGTTTGCTCGCGACAGCGGGTAGTCGACGATGATGGAAAGCGTGTCATCTGGCAAGTCCAACGAGAGGCTCGACGTCGTCGTGGTGGGTTCAGGCCCCAACGGGCTGGCCGCCGCAGTGATTTTCGCCGCTGCCGGCCTGTCGGTCGAGGTGGTGGAGTCGCAGCCGGGGCCTGGGGGCGGCTGCCGCACCGTCGAACTGGACCTGTCGGTGCCACTGCGCCACGACCTGTGTTCGGCCGTGCACCCCATGGCTGCCGCCTCGGAATTCTTCGAGCGATTCGGCCTCACCGAGCGGGGCGTCGAATTGGCCCAACCGGAGGCCGCCTATGCCCATCCCCTCGACGGGGGCCGCGCCGCGATCGCCTATCCGAGCCTGGACCGCACCGTTGCCGAGCTCGGGGACGACGACGGGCGGCTGTTCCGGCGGGTAATGGCCCCACTCGTCGAGGCGGTCACCGCGGTTCGCGACCTCGGACTCTCGGACATGCGACGGGTGCCGGCCACGGCGCTGACCCCGCGAGGGTCGATTGCCGCGGTGTCGATGGCCGGACGCGCGCTGCAGCTCGGTACCCCGCTATGGGAGCGAACGACGAATGCGCCGCTGTGCGGCGCGTTGGTGACGGGTGTTCAGGCACATGCCAATACCGTGATCCCCTCCCTCGCCGGCGGCGCCGCCGCACTGTTGCTTGGCGCGCTGGCGCACAGTCACGGCTGGCCGATCCCGGTCGGGGGCAGCCAGTCGATCACCGACGCACTGATAGCCGACCTGTCCGCCCACGGCGGAATCGTGTCCTGTGGGCGACACATCGAGCGCGCCGCAGACCTACCGCCCGCCCGGGTGTACGTGTTCGACACGTCGCCGTGGACCCTCGCACGCGTGTTCGGGGACCGGCTCTCCCCGCGATACCGGCGCGCACTGGCGCGGTTCCGCCCGGGTAGCGGCGTGGCCAAGGTCGATTTCGTTGTCTCCGAACCGATTCCGTGGGCCGACAAGCGCGTCGGATTGGCGGGTACGGTGCATGTCGGCGGAGACCGAGCTCAGATGGCGCAGGCCGAGAAGGACGCTGCCGCCGGACGCCACAACGATGCGCCGATGGTGCTGCTGAGCGCACCCACCGTGGTCGACCACACCCGAAAAGGACCGGGCGGCGAGGCGCCGGTCTGGACCTACGCGCATGTGCCCAACGGATCGCCGCGCGACATGACCGACATCGTCACCGCGCAGATTGAGCGGTTCGCACCCGGTTTCCGCGACGTCGTCGTCGGATCCAGATGCATCCCGGCCAGTGATCTGGCCCGCCACAACGCAAATTACGTCGGCGGCGACATCGCCGCGGGACAAATCTCGATGTACCGGATGGCTGCGCGTCCCGCTCTGAAGTGGGATCCCTACCGCACCTCGATCGACAACGTGTACCTGTGTTCGGCCTCGACTCCGCCCGGCCCGGCCGTGCACGGCATGTGTGGGATGTACGCGGCGACGCGAGTCCTGCGCCAACAGTTCGGCATTCGCACGCTGCCCGACCTGCGGCAGCGAGCGGCACGACGCTCCGGTCACTCATCTGCGTGAGTCGCCGTTGCCGATCGTGGGTACATGAGTAGCCATGGCCGGACACTCTGCGGATACAGCGACGCACATGAGCTCCGTGGTGGTCGTCGGCAGCGGGTTCACCGGTTTCGAGTGTGCCCGTCGCCTCGCCCGCCGGATGCGCAGGCACAACACGCCCTTCGACGTCACGCTGATCTCGCCGGTCGACTACATGCTCTACACGCCGCTGCTGCCCGACGTCGCCGGCGGCGTCCTGGACGCGCGCTTTGTCACGATTCCGCTGGCCGGCGCGCTCAACGGCGGCCGTGCCGTGCGCGGCCGTGTCGACGAAATCGACGTGGCCGGACATACGCTCTCGTTCACCGATGCCGAGCACCGCTGCCGCAGCATGTCGTGGGACCGGCTCGTGCTGACACCGGGGTCGGTGACCCGGCTGTTCGACATCCCCGGACTGGCCGAGCATGCCCGCGGGCTGAAATCGACGGCGGAGGCGCTGTACCTGCGTGACCACGTGCTCGAGCAGTTCGAGCTGGCATGCCTCGAGGAGGACACCGCGCTCGCCGAGGCGCGCCGCACGATCGTCATCGTCGGCGCGTCATATTCCGGGACCGAGCTGGCGGCCCAACTGCGCGCGCTGGCCGACGCGGCGGCCAAGCAAATGGGGTTCGACCCGAATTCGGTGAAGTTTCTGCTTCTCGACCTCGCCGAGCAGGTGATGCCGGAGGTCGGGGAGAAGCTGGGGAACGCCGCGATGCGTGTGCTGTGCCGGCGTGGCATCGACATCCGGCTGGGCATCACGCTCAAGGAGGTGCACGCCGACCACGTGGTGCTCAGCGACGACTCGGTGGTGGGAACCCGCACGGTGGCGTGGTTGACGGGGGTTACGGCCGCGCCGCTGATCGAGACGCTCGGACTTGACACCGAGAAGGGGCGGCTCAAGGTGAACGCCGATCTCAGCGTGCCCGGCCATCCCGACGTGTTCTGCGCGGGCGACGCGGCCGCGGTGCCTGACCTGACGCAACCGGGCAAGATCACCCCACCCACTGCCCAGCATGCGACTAGGCAGGGAAAAGCGTTGGCCCGCAACGTCGCTGCCAGTCTGGGCCGTGGGACGAAGAAAGACTACCGCCACAAGAACATGGGTCTGGTGGTCGACCTCGGCCCCCGCTACGCCGTTGCCAACCCGCTCAACATCCACCTGTCGGGATATCCCGCCAAGGCCGTCACACGCGCCTACCATCTGTACGCCATGCCGCGGATGGTGAATCGGTGGGCGGTGTCGCTGGCGTACCTGACCGACGCGATGTTCGCGCGAGCCGTCGTGTCGATCGGGTTGTCGACCGACAGCGACGCGAAATTCTCTGCCAGCGAGGGCATTCCACTGCCCAAGGCGATGTGATTCGCGGTGCCGGCGATGTCGCCCGACGCCGCCGAGATGCTCGCCGCGGTGGAGCAGTCCCCGCAGGCCACCGCCGCACACGACCGCGCGGCCTGGGTCGAGCTCTTCACAGACGACGGGCGCGTTGAAGATCCCTTCGGTTCCCGCCCGCACATCGGACATGCACAGATCGCGCGGTTCTACGACACCTTCATCGGGCCGCGCCACATCACCTTCCACCGTGACCTCGACATCGTGGCCGGCACGAGCGTGATCCGAGATCTGACGCTCGAAGTGGGGATGGGATCGGACGTGGT
>JAFAWC010000050.1 GCA_019242135.1 Mycobacteriaceae bacterium
TGTACACCGATCCGGACTCGGTGCTCGACACCAGCTTTGACGAACAGCACGACGAGATGATTGTCGTCAAAGAGATCCCGTTGTACTCGACATGTGAACACCACCTCGTCTCGTTCCACGGCGTGGCGCACGTCGGCTACATTCCGGGCGTGGATGGTCGGGTGACCGGGTTGTCAAAGATCGCACGCGTTGTCGACCTGTACGCCAAGCGCCCCCAGGTCCAGGAGCGGCTGACCGGCCAGATCGCCGACGCGCTGATGCGAAAGCTCGACCCGCGCGGAGTGATCGTGATCGTGGAGGCCGAGCACTTGTGCATGGCGATGCGCGGGGTTCGCAAACCCGGTGCGGTGACCACGACGTCGGCGGTCCGCGGGCAGTTCAAGTGCAACGCCGCGTCGCGCGCCGAGGCCCTGGATCTGATCTTGCGCAGGTGAGCCCGACACGCCTACAGGTGATGGGGGTCGTCAACGTCACCGATGACTCCTTCTCCGACGGGGGTTTGTACCTCGACCCCGACCGCGCCGTCGATCGGGGGCTGGCCCTGGCTGCCGAGGGTGCTGCGATCGTCGACGTGGGTGGTGAGTCCACGCGACCGGGAGCAATCCGAGTTGCCCCGGGGATCGAGGCCGCGCGCGTCGTACCGGTCATCAAAGAGATTGCTGCACAGGGGATTACTGTAAGCATCGACACGATGCGGTCCGACGTCGCCGCTGCGGCTCTGGAGAACGGCGCTCGGATCGTCAACGACGTGTCGGGGGGTCGGGCCGACCCGAAAATGGCCTCACTGGTCGCTGAGGCGGATGTGCCATGGATTCTCATGCACTGGCGGTCGGTCAGCGCGGCGCACCGGCACGACGTACCCGAGTACCGTGATGTCGTCGCCGAGGTCAAGGCTGAGCTGCTCGAAAACGTCGACGCTGCGACGTCGGCGGGGGTGGATGCAACGCGGTTGATCATCGACCCCGGATTGGGTTTCGCCAAGAATTCGCACCACAATTGGGCGCTGCTGCGCGCGCTGCCCGAGTTCGTCGCCAGCGGGATCCCGGTCCTGGTCGGCGCATCGCGTAAGCGGTTCCTGGGATCGCTGCTGGCCGACGAGGCCGGTGTGCGGGAGCCGGCCGGGCGGGAAACGGCCACCGCGGTGATCTCCGCATTGGCCGCGCTGCACGGCGCGTGGGGAGTGCGCGTCCACGATGTCCGGGCCACCGTCGACGCGCTCAAAGTGGTTCAGGCGTGGACGGCGGATCCCCGTGACTGACCGAATAGAGCTGCGCGGCTTGACAGTTCGAGGTCATCACGGTGTGCTCGAGCACGAACGCCGCGACGGTCAGAATTTCGTCATTGACCTCACCGTGTGGATCGACCTGGATGCGGCAGCTGCCAGCGACGATCTGGCCGACACGCTGGACTATAGCGATCTCGCACGGCGCGCGGCCGACATTGTGGGCGGTCCGGCGAGAAATCTGATCGAGGCGGTGGCCGCAGACATCGCCGAGGACGTGATGCGTGACGACCGGATCCATGCCGTCGAGGTGGTCGTGCACAAGCCACAGGCGCCAATCCCCTTGTCCTTCAATGACATCTCCGTAACCGCTCGCCGCGCTCGCCGTGTCGGGAAGATGCCGTGACTCGCGCCGTGCTGTCGATCGGGTCGAATGTGGGCGACCGGTTGGCCCGGCTGCAGTCGGTGGTCGACGGGTTCGGCCCGGCGGTGCTCGCGGTTTCGCCGGTATATGAAACGGTGCCGTGGGGCGGCGTCGAGCAAGGACCCTTTCTCAACGCGGTCCTCATCGCCGAGGACAACCACTTGGACGCGCACGACTGGTTGCGGCTTGGCCAGCGGTTGGAGCAGGCTGCCCATCGCGTGCGGTCCCAGCAGTGGGGGCCGCGGACCCTGGACGTGGACCTGGTCAGCTGTTCGGCCGCCGGAACCGAACTAGTCGTCCGGGAGCCGGATCTGACATTGCCCCACCCCTTCGCGCATCTGCGAGCCTTCGTGCTGGTGCCGTGGCTTGACATCGATCCCGATGCCCGGCTGACCGTCGCCGGGGAGCCCACGCCGCTGTCGCGGCTGCTAGAAGACATCGAGCCGGCAGATAAGGCCGGCGTGCTGCCGGCGCACCTGTTGCTGCGGTCCGGGATGTGAGATGGGCCCGACTCGCAAGCGTGACCTCACGGCCGCGGCGGTCGCCGTTGCCGTGCTCGGCTATCTGCTCATGCTGGCGATCTACCCGCGGTGGGTTCCACCGATCACTTTGTGGACGGGTATCTCGTTGCTGGGTATCGCCGTGGTCGAGGTCGCGTGGGGCCGGTACGTGCGGGCGAAGATCAACGAGGCAGAGATCGGCGACGGCAGCGGCAGACTGCATCCGATCGCGGTCGCGCGCACCGTCATGATCGCGAAGGCGTCGGCATGGGTGGGCGCGCTCGTGCTCGGGTGGTGGCTTGGCGCGCTTGCTTATTTGCTGCCTCACCGAGCGCTGGGGGCCGCCGTGAATGACACTCCCGGCGCAGTCGTCGCGGCCCTCAGCGCCCTGGCATTGATCATCGCGGCGCTGTGGCTGCAGCATTGCTGCGAAAAGCCGGAAGAACCACCCGATAGCAGGGGGGCGACGGGTGACTAGAATCGCCGGGTTGCCTCGACACGCGACGTGACCTCCCCGGGTACAGTCGCCCCATGACCGATCTGAGCCGCGGCGTCCGGTCTCGGCGCAGCGGCCGCAGGCCCGGTTGGCTGCTGTTGACAGTGTTGCTGGTCCTGGCCATCGCCGCAAGTTCCGCGTTGGTGTTCACCGAACGCGTCGAGCTGTTGAAGCTGGCTGTCATCCTGTCGCTATGGGCCGCGGCGGTGGCGGCGTTCGTCTCGGTCATCTACCGCAGGCAAAGCGACGTCGACAGGGCCAAGGCCCGGGACCTGAAGCTGGTGTACGACCTTCAGTTGGATCGCGAGATTTCGGCGCGGCGCGAATACGAGCTGGAGGTAGAGAGTCAGCTGCGTCGGGAGCTGGCCAGCGAACTGCGGGCTCAGGCCGCCGACGAGGTGGCCGCTCTGAGAGCCGAGCTGGCCGCACTTCGCAACAACCTCGAGATCCTGTTCGACGCGGACCTGTCCCATCGCACGGCCATTGAAACCGAGCGCACGACTGTGCGGGCCTACAGCGACTGGCAGCGCGACGCTGATATCCGCGACGCGGGCAAGGCGCGGTTCGTCGCCTCAACGACCCAAGACGCCGACGACGGCAGCGAAAACGCCATCATCGACGTCCCCGAGGAGCCGCCGATACCCGAGGAGGACACCGGTCCGCAGCACGTTCAACCGATAGGCGGGTACGGCCGGTCCGAGCCGCCGCTCGAACCGTGGCCGACAGAGCGCGGCGGGCGTCACGGACGTCCCACGACCGACAAATGGCAACCCGTTCCCGCCGAAGGGCAGTGGTTACCCACGGGCGCGCCGGGCAGCAACTGGGTCACCCCTAACGGCACTCCCCACCAGCCAGAACCTGAGCCAGCAGATACCCAGTGGGCAGTCCCGCAGGAGCCGCGTCGAGGGCGCCATTCCACCTCGGCCGAGACCACCGCAGCCGCCGGGCCGGCGACTGAGGGCACCTCCCGCTTGCGGGGGACGGAACCCCCAGCCGCCTGGCCGGTGAGTGACGGCACCGCCTACGTGCAGGGGACCGACACGAAAGCCGCCTGGCCGACTGGGCGCACCTCCCGCTCGCGGGGGACGGAACCCGGAGCCGCCTGGCCGGCGACTGGGGGCACCTCCCGCTCGCGGGGGACGGAACCCGGAGCCGCCTTGGCGGCGACATCGGAACCTGGAGCCGCCACGGCCGCGCCCGCCGGACACGCGTACCCGACGACCGGCGACACCCCCGGTTTCGAGGGCGTGGGGGCTGCGCAGCATGGCGAGGGCCAGGGCCAGTCGGTGGCCGAATTGCTGGCCAGGCTGCAGGCTGGGGCGGGCCCCACCGGGGGTGGCCGTCGTCGGCGCCGCGACGATTAAGCTACCCTTTGGGGGACCGTCCGGTACCCGCCTGGCAGGACCGGAACGAATTCCGACACATTGCGAGGTCGTCTGCGATGGAGCAGGTCTCCGCGCGCGGGTGGTGCCCCCCCGACGGACTGCGGCCGGCCAGACTCTCGGTGGGCATCGTCTCCGCCGGCAGGGTCGGCGCCGCCGTCGGCTCAGCGCTGGAGCGCGCGGGCCACGTGGTCGTGGCATGCAGCGCGGTGTCGCGTGCGTCACTTGAGCGCGCCCACCGCGATCTTCCGGACACCGCGGTCCTGCCCGTGCATGAGGTGGCCGCACGCGGTGAGTTATTGCTGCTGGCGGTGCCCGATACCGAGCTTGCCAGCGTAGTGGCGGGACTGGCTGCGACCCGCGCGGTGCGCCCGCGCACGATCGTCGTACACACTTCGGGCGCCAACGGAATCGGTGTGTTGGCGCCGTTGACGCAGCAGGGTTGCCTCCCGCTGGCGATCCATCCCGCGATGACATTCACCGGCTCGGAGGAGGACGTGGACCGGCTGTCGAACGCCTGTTTCGGCATCACCGCGGCCGATGACGTCGGCTACGCGATCGGTCAGTCGTTAGTCCTCGAGATCGGCGGAGAACCGTTCCGGGTACGTGAGGACGCCCGAACGCTCTATCACGCCGCGCTCGCGCATGCGAGCAACCATGTCGTGACCGTTGTCGCCGACGCGCTGGAAGCGCTGCGCGCGGCACTGTGGGGACAGGAGTTACTGGGTCAGCAGCTTGTCGATGACGCGCCGGGAGGAATCGCAGAACGGGTGATCGGCCCGCTCACCCGGGCTGCGGTCGAGAACACCCTGCAGCGCGGACAGGCGGCGTTGACCGGTCCGGTTGCTCGCGGGGACGCCGACGCCGTCGCGGCCCACCTGCAGGCGTTGTCCGAGGTCGAGCCGCAGCTCGCCGAGGCGTACCGGGCCAACTCGCAGCGCACCGCTCAGCGTGTTCACGCTCCCGCGAAAATATTTGCGGCCCTCGAAGTTTCGTCGGACAGGATGGACCGATGAGTCGGCGCGCGAAGAGGAAATGGCACCGATGAGCGCTTGCGCGAACAGGAAATGGCACCGCGGTGACAACTAAGGCTGACCAGCAATTCCATTCCGGCCGGCTCAACGCCTACGAGACACCGAACGCCGTCGGCGAGGTGACCCGTGCGCTGCGCCAAACCGGCCGCCGGGTGATGCTCGTGCCGACGATGGGCGCCCTCCACGACGGCCACCTCGCGTTGGTCCGCGCCGCCAAGCGGGTGCCCGGGTCGGTGGTGGTGGTTTCGATCTTCGTCAACCCGTTGCAGTTCGGCGCGGGCGAGGACCTCGAGCGGTATCCCCGCACCACGAACACCGACCTTGAACTACTGCGCGCGGAGGGCGTCGAGGTGGTGTTCGCGCCGAGTGCCGAGGCGATGTACCCCGACGGAGTTCGCACGTTGGTCCAGCCCGGTCCGTTGGCTGGCGAACTCGAAGGCGCCTCGCGCCCTGGGCATTTCGCTGGTGTGCTCACCGTTGTGTTGAAGCTGCTGCAGATCATCGCACCGGATCAAGCGTTCTTCGGTGAGAAGGACTATCAACAGCTTGTCCTGATTCGACAGATGGTCGCCGACTTCAACCTGGATGTCCGCATCACGGGCGTACCGACCGTCCGGGAAGCCGACGGACTGGCGCTGTCCTCACGCAACCTCTTCCTGAGCCCGGCCGACCGTGAGCAGGCCGGCGCGCTGTCCGCGGCGCTGCTGGCCGGAATGTATGCCGCGCCGGGCGGAATAGAAGCCGCTCTGGACGCCGCCCGAGCAGTGCTCGAGGAGGTACCGGCGATCGCCGTCGACTACCTCGACATGCGCGGACCCGCGTTGGAACAAGCGCCCGGCACCGGACCAGGGCGTCTGCTGGTTGCCGCACGTCTCGGGCATACCCGGCTCATCGACAATATCGCAGTCGATATCGCCGGCACCGACGGGCATTCGCTTAGCGGGCCGGACGATTATCACGAATTACCATGGAGGAACTGATGTTACGCACCATGCTGAAATCGAAGATCCATCGCGCCACCGTCACCGAGGCGGACCTGCACTACGTCGGATCAGTCACCATCGACGCCGACCTGATGGAGGCCGCCGACCTCCTCGAGGGTGAGCAGGTGACGATCGTTGACGTGACCAACGGCGCACGGCTGGTCACGTATGCGATCACCGGACGGCGGGGCAGCGGCGTCATCGGGATCAACGGTGCCGCAGCTCATCTCGTTCATCCGGGTGACATCGTGATCCTGATCGCCTATGGAACGATGACCGATGCCGAGTCTCGCAACTGCCGGCCGCGGATCGTGTTCGTCGACGCCGAGAACCGACAGGTCGATGTCGGTTCCGATCCGGCATATGTGCCCGCTCGGTACGATACTGCTGACGCGACCAGCATGACGTACCTGCTATCGCCTCGCTAAATGCTTCTCGCAATCGACGTCCGCAACACGCATACCGTCGTCGGCTTGATCGCCGGCTCGGACGCACACGCAAAGGTCGTACAGCACTGGCGCATCCGCACCGAATCCGAGGCCACGTCCGATGAGATTGCCCTGGCGATCGACGGGCTGATTGGCGACGACTCCGAGCGGCTCACTGGTGCCGTCGGCCTTTCCACAGTGCCCTCGATTTTGCATGAACTGCGTGAGATGTTGGACCAGTACTGGCCGTCGGTTCCGCACGTGCTGATCGAGCCGGGCGTGCGTACCGGCATTCCGCTGTTGGTGGACAATCCGAAGGAGGTCGGCGCCGACCGAATCGTCAACTGCCTTGCGGCGTACCAGAAGTACAGCAAAGCAGCGATCGTCGTGGACTTCGGTTCGTCGATATGTGTCGATGTGGTGTCGGCGAAGGGTGAATTCCTCGGCGGGGCGATCGCTCCCGGCGTGGAGGTTTCCTCCGACGCCGCGGCGGCACGCTCGGCCGCACTGCGTCGCGTCGAGCTGACCCGCCCGCGCAGTGTTGTCGGTAAAAACACCGTTGAATGCATGCAGGCGGGTGCTGTGTTCGGCTTCGCCGGATTGGTTGACGGCTTGGTGCAGCGAATCCGCGACGACGTCCACGGTTTCGAGGGCGACGACGTGAGTGTGGTCGCAACCGGTCACATCGCACCCCTGCTTTTGCCCGACATGCACACGGCCGCGGTCTACGACCGGCACCTCACGCTGGACGGGCTGCGGCTGGTGTTCGAGCGCAACCGCGACAGTCAGCGTGGCAAACTCCGGCAGGCTCGCTAGTCCGACGTTCCCGTGGTTGCCCGATAATCGACGCCGAGTCGATCGCGAAGGCACCGGTTCAGCAAAAACACGTTCCCGCGTTGCGGGGGCGTGCTAAATTCCTGCCGATGTGATCTGGCGAACCGGACGTGGTGGCTTCGACGTATGTTTTGCGGTCTTAGCGTCGCGCGGACAGCCAGGGTGCGGGTTTGCTGTCACCGAGGCCCGGGACGACGGACGGGACGCCAATTTCCTGGGCGCCCGGCTCGGTTGTACGACGAGGGTAGCGGCCAGCTGCTCATTACCACCCGGTTGGATCAACACAGCAAAGGCGACCATGAATGGCCTGATACCGCAGAAGAACATCTCTCAACGACGTCTAACTCGTCGACCATCACCGTTGGTGTCTGTCGCGATCCTGGTCGCGGCGACCCTTTTCGCGATGGTCATGACGGGATGCGGGTCCAAATCGTCGACGGGCAACTCTCCGACGACGTCGGCGACCGCAGCATCCGGAACCTCTGCCACGACCGCGACGTCTGCAGGTCAAACGCCGGACGCCGCAAAGCTGTTGCAAGAGAGTTCTAAGACGACGGAAACCCTGCGTACTCTCCACATCGCTTTAACCGCAACTAATATGACTAAACTGCCGGTGTCGAGCGTCAATGCCGACGTGAGCAGCGAGCAGCAGGGCAACGGTCAGGCGGTCGGCGACGCGAAGTTCCGGGCAACGCCTGATGCACCGTTCGTCGACACCTCGTTCCTCGTCACGAACAGGATCTTCTACACCAAGGGCCCCGACGGCAAGTACAACAACGTAGGCCCGTCGGAGAAGATCTACGACCCTGCCGTGATCCTCGATAAGGACAAGGGCCTGGCCAACGTGATCAAGCAGGTGCAGAACCCGAAGGTTGATGGAAAGGAAACGGTTAATGGCGTCGCGACTGTGAAAGTGTCCGGAACCATCGACGCTTCTGTGATTGATCCGGTCATTCCCACATTGGGGCAGGGCGGTGGCTCGCTTCCCATCACCTTGTGGATCGCCGACGTCACTCCAGCCGCAACAACCACAACCATCCCGTCGGACCAGCCGTCGCCCGGCAACGGTCCGAATCTGGTGCAGATGCAGGTCACCAAGGACCAGGGCTCCGTCAACGTGGCGTTCTCGAACTGGGCCAAGCCGGTCACGATCCCATCACCAACGGGGTAAGAGGCCGGCGTGACCTTCGGATTGGGAACCGGCCCGGATGTCCGGTGCGGCCATGCGAGCCGCTGGCCGGCTCCGGGCCGGTTCTCGTCCGCGCATCATCATTGTCAAGTCGTTGCGAGTCACCGACTGAGTGCAGCGCACCGCCAAAGCGGCTGAACTAAGGGATTGTTCAGTGAGACCGCGGCGTGTCGCTCGAGCCACGCGGCGCGACCTTGCCGGCGGATTCGGGCGCCGTGGTCGCGCTACCGTCTGGCTCGGGGCCAGTGATGGGCCTCTCGGGCGAAGAACAGAGGCGTGTGATGAGCCTCTCGGGCGAAGAACAGAGCGCTCGCGATGAGCGCTCGCGCGGGAGTAGGTGGGTCTCGAGATGACGCCAAGAATCCTTTGAGGATCTACCAAGGTGACGATCCGACGCTGGGATTCGCTTCGCCGGATCAGCATTCCGCCAGACTTCGTCCCGATCAGACCCGGAGCAACGAGATGACCAACAACCTCGCCGATGAGCCGCTTGCGCGAAGAGCGCTGGCTCCCGATGAGCGGCTTGCGCGAAGAGCGCTGGCTCCCGATGAGCCGCTTGTGCGAGGAGCGTCGGCTCCCGATGAGCAGCTTGCGCGAAGAGCATTCGGTCCCGAAGCCCAGGAGGGCCCCGCCCGTCGCCCGCCTCATCCGCCCGGCGGACCACCGATGTCAAACGTCTGGGTTTACAACGGAAAAGCCTACGATCTGACGGACTGGATCTCTAAGCATCCGGGGGGCGCCTTTTTCATTGGTCGAACGAGAAATCGCGATATCACCTCGATCATCGGGTCTTATCACCGCAATCCGGAAGTGATCGAAAAGATTCTGCAGCGGTTTGCGTTGGACCGCGACGCAACTCCTCGAGACATCCATCCGAAGAACAATGCACCGGCGTTTCTGTTCTCCGACGACTTCAACAGCTGGCGAGACACGCCGAAATATCGCTTCGACGACAAGAACGATTTGCTCCACCGCATGAAGACGCGACTGAGGGAGCCGTATCTCGCCGCGCGCATGAAGCGAATGGACACCCTGTTCAACGTCGTGGTTGGGTTGCTCGCCGTCGCCTACTTCGCTGTTCAGGCTCTGCGGCTCGTCGAGCGTGCGTGGATGCCGTTGCCGGTCTTCGTGATCGCGATGGTCGTGCTGCGCAGTTCCCTGACCGGGTTCGGTCATTACGCGATACACCGACGGCAAAAGGGCATTACCCGGTTCCTCGCCAGCACATTCGATTTGAACTATGTGGCGCTGGCGTTGGTCGTGGCTGACGGTCACACCCTGCTGCATCACCCGCACACGCAGAGTGAAGTCGATATCAAGAAGAACGTTTTCACCATGATGATGCGGCTCCCCCGCCTATACCGGATACCCGTCCACACCGTGCACAAGTTTGGGCACATGCTCTGCGGAATGACCATCCGGGTCGTGGACGTCGTGAGAATCACGCGCAAGGTTGGTGTCGAGCAGCTTTACGGCAATTGGCGCAACGCGCTTCCGCACTTCATCGGGTCGTCCGGCGTTCGATTGCTGCTGCTCGGGGAAATGATCGCTTTCGTGATCGCCGGCGACTTCTGGGCATGGGTCCTGCAGTTCGTCGTGACATTGTGGGTCAGCACGTTCCTGATTGTCGCGAGCCACGATTTCGAAGAGCAGACCGGCACCGAGCAGCGCCGCGCGGGCACCGAAGACTGGGGCATACAGCAACTTGAGGACGCGTACGACCTCAAGGTCGTGGGCAACCGCTATGTCGACTGCTTCCTGTCGGCTGGCCTCAGTTCGCACCGCGTCCACCACGTGCTCCCTTACCAGCGCAGCGGATTCGCCAACATCGCCACCGAAGAAGTGCTGCGCGACGAGGCGGCGACATTCGGCGTCCGATGGCTTCCCGCGAAGAGTTTCGTCACGGACCGGCTTCCGAAGCTCTGCCGGACGTATCTGTTGTCCCGCTCCCGCCAGGCTGAGGAGCGGAACTGGGGCTTCGTCCGCGAGCACTGCTCGGCGGGCGCCTTGAAAACCAGCGTCGCCTATGCGGCCGGCGGATTCGTCGGACTCGGCTCGGTCTAAGGGAGATTGTCGTGACAACTCCGCAGGCAAGGAGCGAGGTAGGTACCGCGCACGCGAGGAGCAAGACAAGTGTCGGTACCGAAGAGGGCGCTATCCGCGCGCCCGCCGGTCTTCGGGAACTGCCGCCGGCACCTCCGACCACGGTCGCAGTCATCGAGAAGATCGCGACTGGTGCCCCGGGCCGCGTGGTAGATCAGCGCCTCGCCGCCGAGCAGATCGCCGGGTTCTTTGCGGCAGATGCCCGGCAGCGCGAGCGGATTGTGCGGGTGTATCAGAAGACCTGCGTGACCACTCGCCGGTTGGCGGTGGATCCGCTCGATGACGGGTTCGACGCGTTTCGGCGGCGCCCTGCCACGATCCGGGATCGGATGAACCTGTTTTCTCAGCACGCGGCCCCGCTGGCGGGGGAGGTGGCCGGTCGGGCGCTGGCTGGTCGTGACCCGGCCCGGATCGGGCTGCTGGTGTTTGTGACCAGCACCGGTTTCATCGCACCGGGCGTGGACGTGGCGATCGTCAAGCAGCTTGGGTTGTCGCCGTCGGTTTCGCGTGTGGTGGTCAATTTCATGGGGTGTGCGGCGGCGATGAACGGCCTTCGCATCGCTACCGACTTCGTCCGGGTCCACCCGGATCTTAAGGCGATGGTGGTGTGCATCGAGTTATGTTCGGTAAACGCCGTTTTCGCCGACAACATCAACGACGTGATCATCTCCAGCCTGTTTGGCGATGGCTGCGCGGCGGTGGTGATCGGCGCGAGTCAGGTCCAGCATCCGCTGCCCCCTGGCAAAGTGGTGATACGCGACACCTTCAGCCGGCTTCTCGATGACGCCGAGGACGGTATCGTACTAGGCGTCAATCACAACGGAATCACGTGTGAGCTCTCCGAGGACCTCCCTGACTACATTTACTCCGGTGTCGATCCTGTCATCACAAAGGTCTTAACCGACAACGGATTACACAAATCCGACGTGGATCTGTGGGCGATTCATCCCGGTGGTCCGAAAATCATCGAGCAGTCGGTGCGGTCATTGGGCATCGCCGCCCGCGCAGCCGCCCCGAGCTGGGAAGTATTGGCCCGCTACGGCAACATGCTCAGCGTGTCGCTGCTGTTCGTGCTGGAATTGATGGTGGCACAGGCAGAGTCGCCCAAAGCCATCTCGACTGGGGTTGCGTTCTCATTTGCGCCCGGTGTCGCGGTCGAAGGAATGGTGTTCGACATCGTTCGCGGTTGACCGCAAACGAATGACGACGTGAAAAGGGCGCAACAACAATGGAACTCATCAAACTCCTGTTCACGATCTCGCGAGCCCGGGTCGTGGTCGTGTTCGCCGCCGGCTTGGTCAGCGGGGTGGCCAACACCTACCTGTTGACCCTGATCGGCAGTGTGCTGTCGCCAGAAGTCCACCACGGCGCCGCTGTGCAGCGGTTTGCGGTGACCGCGTCGGTGGCGCTGATCAGTACCGTGCTCTCGCAGCTGCTGCTGATCCGGCTCAGCCAGGACGCGATCTATCAGCTGCGCGCGCAGTTGAGTTCGGGCGTTGTCTCAGCGCCGCTGGAGCATCTGGAACGGCTGGGTGTGCACCGACTGATGGCTACCTTGACCGAGGATGTACAGGCGTTGTCGCAAGCGGTGGCGGCCTTGCCGAATATCTGCGTCGACGCGGTCACCGTCCTGGGCTGCTTTGTGGTACTCGCACTGGTGTCGGGGCCGATCTTCGCCGTCACGGTGTCCGGTACGGCACTGAGCATCCTTGGCGTGGAGCTGGTCCTGCGCCGCGTGCGACGCCTGTACCGGCAGGCTCGCGAGAGCGAGGATGCCCTGCTCAGGTCATTTCAGACGGCGCTCGTGGGCATTAAGGAGCTCAAACTGCATCGGGGTCGGCGCCACGCCTTCATGGATCGTCACCTGCTCGGCGCTGCCGGTGACCTGCGAGGTCAAAACGTGGCCGCCGGTACCCGGTTCTCACTGGCCCACGGCTACGGCCGGGTGCTGCAACTGCTCACCATGTCCGCGATCTTGTTCGTTCTCGCCCGAGCGCTGGAGCTGCCGCGCCCGGTCATGGTGACCTACATCCTGGTCACCATCTTCTTGGGAATGCCGATGCAGAGTTTCATGTCACGCATCCCCGACCTGCTGCGCGGTGGCGTGGCATTGGCCAAGATCCGCTCCATGAAGCTGTCCATGCAGGAGAGCACCGACGAGCAGCAGCTGCCCTACATCGAGCGATCCCCGGCCACTGAGGCCCGCCTCGAGCTCACCAACCTGAGCTACACCTACCCAGCGGAGCCAATCCCGCCGCACGGCCCTGGTATGCCGCCCGGCCCTGGTATGCCGCCCGGCCCTGGTATGCCGCCCGGCCGGGGTATGCCGCCCGGCCCCGGTCTGCGGCACCGCCCCCGTATGCGGCCCCGC
>JAFAWC010000172.1 GCA_019242135.1 Mycobacteriaceae bacterium
GTGAAGGTACATGCGCACCACGGGATCCGAGTCGATCAGTTCCTGAAATTCGACCATCACGGGGTGCAACACCAGTTGCTCGCCCTTAGCCTCCACACGTTGGCGGTGGCCGGCGAGCCAGGACTCCAGGTCCTTTTGATCGCTTGGCAACCAGCCAGCAATGCGTCGCACATCCATGCCGTAAGAAGAATCAGCTGCCACAACACGTCAACCTACGGCACTGCCCGAGCGGGGAACGCGCCAGCCGGTCGCAGTTGTCGGAGACGAGACCATCGATGGCACTGGACGGGTGCGGTCACGCGCGTCCGAATACGCTCCAGCCGATCATTAGTGAAACTGGTGGATTAGCAATGTAACTGACCTGCACTTCGAGCCAGGGGCGTGGATCCCGCTGGGCGAAAAGCGATTCAACCGCGCCAGTATTTGATGCGGTCACGGGCTGGGGTGAAGCCGTGTTTACCAGGATCTCCGACTCTCGATCGCTGAGCCCTTCGGCCCGTCCGGGCCAATCAGCCCGACGGCAGATTACCGCCCTAGGGGTGTAGTTGGACCCTCCTAAAGGGTGTTCGAATGGATTCCACGCCGAGCGTGGGACCGACCCGAATCCGCGCGCGAAGTCGGCGCCACACTAGAAAGGCTCAATCATGATCGTTCTCGGCATCATCCTCATCGTCTTGGGACTCCTACTCCCAGCCCTCATTCCGACCTTCACCTTCGCCCACATTCTCTTGGTCGTCGGGGTCATCCTGTTAGTCATTGGCGTGATTCTGGCGATCATGGGAGCAACGGGTCGCGCTGTGGGCGGTCGTCGCCACTACTTCTAAGGTCGCGTGATGCATTGCGGCAAAGGCGGCTTGACGTCCGACGGCTGAAGACTAACTAGGCAGCCGCCGTTGCGGCCGCGCAGCCTCGCATTCCTGCGGCCGCGCGGCCTCGCCATTCCTGCGGCCGCGCAGCCTCGCCGTTCCTGCGGCCGCGCAGCCTCGCCATTCCTGCTGGCCGCGCAACCTCGCCATTCCAGGCCAGACAGTCGCCCATAAAGCTAGGGTTTGGGCCAGGTCTGCGACTTCGGCTGGAAGTGGTGCGCGCGTGTACATGTCCGCCGCGGAGCGACATGAGCTGGGCAGGGCCACCCGGAAGGTACTGCCCCGTTCCGAGCTCGCTAATTTTGTCGCCGCCCAGGACCGTCCCGACCCCATCGACCTGCTGGAATCACAAGCGACATCCAGGATCGCCGAACTGGTGCCGATCCGGTACGGGCGAATGCTCGCGTCGGCGTTCGCATTCTTCCGCGGCGCGGCGCTGATCATGGCCGCCGATCTGGCGGCGGGTCCGAACACCGGGCTCACCGCACAGCTCTGCGGCGATGCCCACTTATCCAACTTCGGTCTGTTCGCCTCGGCGGAACGCAACCTGGTGTTTGATATCAACGACTTCGACGAGACCTTGCCGGGCCCGTGGGAGTGGGATGTCAAGCGGCTGGTGGCGTCGCTGGCGGTCGCCGCCCGGGACAACGGCTTTCCGGCCGATCAGCGAGAGCGGGTGGTTCGCACCTGTGCTCAGGCGTACCGAGAGCGAATTCGCGCGCTTGCGGCGATGCCGGAACTGGCGGTCTGGTATGCACACACCGCAATCGATGATGCGCTGGAGGCCAGTGTCGATCCCAAGTACGCGCAGGCTATTCGCCGGAGTGCGGCCCACGCGCGCTCCCGCGACAGCATCGCAGCTGTCGCAAAGCTGACGCGGCGGGTCGACGGCCGCCGCCGGCTGGTCAGTCATCCGCCACTGCTGGTCCGGGTCGACGAGCTGGTCGGCGAGACCGAAGCACGCCGGTATGAACATCACACAACAGCCTTAATCGACAGATATCGACACAGCGTGCACATCTCGCTGCGCACGCTCCTGGACCGGTTCCGCTACGTGGACGCGGCACGCAAGGTCGTCGGCGTGGGCAGCGTCGGCACCCGCGCCTGGGTGGTGCTGTTGGTGGGTCGCGACGACGATGACCCGCTGTTGATGCAAGTCAAGGAAGCGCAGACCTCGGTGCTCGAGGCATACCTTGGGCCCGGCGGCTATGCCAATGCAGCACAACGCGTGGTGGTGGGGCAGCGGTCGATGCAAGCCACCGGCGACATCCTGCTGGGCTGGCTGCACGGAGTGGGTCCCGACGGCCACGACGGTGACTACTACGTGCGCCAGCTGCACGATTGGAAAGGATCCGCCGCAGTGGAGTCGATGAGCCCGCAGCTGCTCGCCGATTACGGGCGATCATGCGGGCACGCATTGGCCCGGGCGCACGCGCGCACCGGCGATCGCGTCGCGATCGGCGCGTATCTCGGTGGCAGCGACACCGCGGATGTCGCGTTCACCCGGTTCGCTGAGGTGTATGCCGACCAGAACAAGCGCGACCACACCGCCGTGGGGGAAGCAGTCGCTTGTGGTCGGCTGACTGTCGAGCGCGGTGTTTGACGTGGCCCGGCGATGATCACTTACTCCGATGGCATTCCGGCCCGCCGGTTTCCGGTTGACCTGCGGCGCGCCCGAAGAGATTCGAACTCCCAACCTTCTGATCCGTAGTCAGATGCTCTATCCGTTGAGCTACGGGCGCTCGTGTTCAATTGTGTGGCGGAGGCGAGAGGATTTGAACCTCCGGTCCGCTTTAAGACGGACAACTCATTAGCAGTGAGCCCCATTCGGCCGCTCTGGCACGCCTCCTGATCCAACCGCCGAACGCACAGCGTACACAGCGCCAACACCGCGTCGCAAAGTGCGGGACGGTGGCCGTTTCAGCTATACCAAAGTGCCGGCGTGGGCAACTTATGCTGAGCGAATGACCGGACGTCTGCGTGCTGAGATGGCCGACATCCCGGCCTACACCCCCGGCAAGACGGTGCCGGGTGCGATCAAAATCGCCAGCAACGAGACCGTGCACGGCCCGCTGCCGAGCGTGCGGGCCGCCATCGAGAAGGCCACCGACAGCCTCAACCGTTACCCCGACAATGGTTACCGCGAACTGCGCGACCGCCTGGCCAAACATGTCGACTTCCCGCCGGAGCAGGTCGCGGCGGGGTGCGGCTCGGTCAGTCTGTGCCAACAGCTGATCCAGATCACCTGTTCGGCAGGCGATGAGGTGGTGTTCGGGTGGCGAAGCTTCGAGATCTACCCGCTGCAGGTCCGCCTCGCCGGTGCCACCCCGGTTCAGGTGCCGCTGAGCAACCACACCTACGACTTGGACGCGATGGCCGCCGCCATCACCGACCGGACCCGGCTGGTGTTCATCTGCAATCCGAACAACCCGACATCAACAGTGGTCGATCCGCACGCGCTGGCGCGTTTCGTCGAGGCTGTTCCGCCCGACGTTGTGATCGGGCTCGACGAGGCATACGTGGAATACGTCCGCGACGAGATGCTGGCCAATAGTTACGGTTTGGTGCGACGGCATCCTAATGTTGTTGTGCTGCGTACCTTTTCGAAGGCATATGGACTGGCCGGCCTGCGGGTGGGTTATGCGGTCGGTGACCCCGAGCTCATCACCGCGCTCGGTAAGGCGTACGTGCCGTTCAGCGTCAGCAGCATCGCCCAGGCCGCCGCGATCGCGTCGCTGGACGCCGCCGAGGAGCTGCTGGCCCGTACCGACGCGGTCGTCGCCGAGCGCGCGCGGGTGAGCGCAGGGCTGCGAGACGCCGGTTACACCGTGGCGCTCTCACAGGCGAACTTCGTCTGGTTGCCGTTGCCCCAACGCACAGCCGATTTCGTCGCGAGCGCGGCCGACGCACGCATCATTGTTCGCCCCTACGGTGACGACGGTGTGCGCGTGACAGTCGCGGCACCGCACGAAAACGACGCATTCCTGGATTTCGCCCGCGGCTGGATCGCTAGCCCTGCGGGCGGCGACCGGTGAACGCGAGCAGCCTGTCGAACACCGGTGCGTCGTCGGGGATCTCTATCGGGTCGTCGAAGCCGACGTTGGTGCGGCCCTCCGGAGTGATGATGGTGCGCGCCAGGGTGAACACATAATCGGCCAGTTCAGGTGTCGGGTCCAGATCCTGGTCGATGGCTCGCGCGTAATCCCACGCATGGATGAGGAACTCGATCGACAGAACACCGGCGATCACCTTGGCCGGTGCCTCATTGGATCCGATGCGCACCGTGCCCTCGAGCCCGCGTCTGCGCCAGGCGTCCAACGTCGGCCGCGCCGCGAGGATGATCTGCCGCTCAACGGAGTCGTCGCTGTTCCGCGCCGGTATCTCGGCGCCGGCAGCGCCTCCGATGGTGGTGATTGAGTTCATCAGGTGATCGGTGAGCGCACCGATGTCGAATTGGCCGCAGGGCGTTTGCTTCGCCAGATCGTCGGCCGAAATGCGGTGCACGACCGTTTGCAATTCGGCCAACGTTGCTTCGGCACTGGTCAATTCGTCGACCGGCGGCGTGTCGGCAGCTGGTGGCATGTCCGTGGGCATCGCCTCACCGTACGACTATCGTGAGCGAATGACCAAAGGTGTCCGGGTGCTGGCGGTCGCGGTCGACGAGACGGTGTATCAGATCCTGACGGGCTCGTCCAAGCCCTGATCGGGGGACTAGCCTCGGCAGCCATGGGAAACGCATACGAATCCGTCACCGTCGACGTCGACGGCCACGTGGCGCAGGTGACGCTGATCGGACCGGGCAAGGGAAACGCGATGGGGCCCGCGTTCTGGTCGGAGATGCCTGACGTGTTCGCGCAACTCGATGCCGACCGAGACGTGCGGGCGATCGTGCTGACCGGATCGGGCCGCAACTTCAGCTACGGGCTTGACCTGCCCGCCATGGGTGGAAGCCTGACGGACGTGATGTCCGACGGCACGTCGGCGCGTCCGCGGGCCGAGTTTCACGCTGAGGTGCTTCGGATGCAGAAGGCGATAAGCGCTGTCGCCGACTGCCGCACCCCGACTATCGCCTCGATTCACGGCTGGTGCGTCGGCGGCGGCGTCGACCTGATCTCGGCGGTCGACCTCCGCTACGCCAGCGCCGACGCCAAGTTCTCGGTGCGCGAGGTGAAACTGGCGATTGTCGCGGACGTGGGCAGCCTGGCCCGGCTGCCCCTCATCGTGTCCGATGGCCATCTGCGGGAATTGGCGTTGACCGGCAAGGACATTGACGCTGCCCGCGCCGAACGGATCGGGCTCGTCAACGACGTCTACGAGGACGCCGAGGCATGCCTGGCGGGTGCCCACGCGACCGCGGCTGAGATCGCGGCCAACCCGCCGCTGACGGTGCACGGCATCAAGGACGTGCTCGACCAGCAGCGCATCTCGCGGGTGTCGGAAAGCCTGCGGTATGTCGCGGCATGGAATGCGGCGTTTCTGCCGTCCAAGGACCTGACCGAAGGTATTACCGCGACCTTCGCCAAACGCACGCCGGAGTTCCGCGGGGAGTGACGCGGTGGCGCCTGCCAATCCCACGGCCGAGCGGTGGCGGAGGTGAGCGGTGGCGGAGGGATTTGAACCCCCGGACGGTGTTAGCCGTCTCTCGCTTTCAAGGCGAGTGCATTAGGCCGCTCTGCCACGCCACCGCGGACAAGGGTAGCTTGCGGGTCCTGTTGCGGTGAGGCGGTAACCAGCGCGGAAAAGTGCGAGTAGCGACCACGTGGAATACCGTTTCGCGGCGGCGGTGGGTCAGGGGCGGCTGAGCCGGGCGGGAGGGTCGGCCAGCGTGAGTCCGGCATTGATCCGGCGGCAGTTTTCGCCGAGCGCCGCGACCTGCGGCCTGGACAGCTGGCCCAGGAAGTGCGACTTGACGCAGTGGCCGTAGGTGATCATTGCCTGTTCCACCGCGAGGCGGCCTTCGTCGGTGATCGTCGCAATCACGCCGCGCCCGTCGTCCGGGCTTGCCGCACGTTGCACGAGGCCCTGACTCTCGAGCCTCCGGATTTGCCGGGTGACCCGGCTGGGGAGCGACATCAGGCCGTCGGCAAGGTCGCCCATCCGGGCCGCGCCGCCGGGCGACTTGTTCAACATGTCCAACAGCCGAACGTCCACAAGTGTCAGTTTGTGGGAATCGACCAGACCGCGGTTGAGCATCGCCGACATCCGCAGCGACGCCTCTAGGAAGTTTTGCCAGGATCGCAACTCATCCAGGTCCAACCCAGGCACCTGGCCATTGGACCGAACAGAGATCAACCCGTCCATGGCGCAACATCCTAGGTCAGAGGCCGTTGCCGCGTGACCGAATTGGCGCGGTAGTAGCGTGACGTCATGCGCGCCGTCGTCGCCCACTCCGCAGAAGAACTTTCCTGGGAGGAGGTATCCGATGTGCGCGCGGGCCCGGGCGAAGTCCTGGTGCGGGTCCGGTCCGCCGGGGTGAACCGCGCTGATCTGCTGCAGGCGGCGGGGCACT
>JAFAWC010000479.1 GCA_019242135.1 Mycobacteriaceae bacterium
TGAAGGTTCGGCAGAACCGGGCCCGGTCATCGACCTGGCTGCAACTATCGGTGCCCCCGCTGACTATGGGCCTGGTGCCGGCCCGACTCCGAGGCGGCCGGGCGGGGCCACGATCGCCGGGGGCGTGGGCTCGATCAGGTGGGGCGGCGTCCCGCCCGGTGTATTCGATGCGGCTGAGGACACCATCGGTTGGCGCATCGAGGTCGCCGATTCGGTGTCCGTCGCCGTGGTGCAAGCGATCGTGACCGGGCCTCTTCCGGCCAGGGGGGTGGCGGTGCGGCTGCGGTCCGAGACCATCAGCGGCACCGGTGTCCTCGACGCCGACGGCCGCGCGATCCTGCCGCTTGTCACCGCCAATCGCCAGCCTATGACCGAATCAGCTGCCCGGGAGCATGATTGGGCGGGCACGCTGGTGACGATCGGCGCCGACGTGGATGAATCACCACAAACACGAGAGCGGATCCGCCGGTTCGCGCGCGCACGGTTGGACAGACCGACAACCGATGCCTTCCTGGCCGAGATCCTGGCGGCCGAAAGGCCGGGGGCGCACCGCAGCTAACCGTCGAAAGATAAATGCCGTAGCACTGAGGGAGACGATCTAGGTTCCACCTGGTCGAATGGCAATTTTCTGTCTCCAACGACAGCCGTTCCCCTAGTGTTTCAGCCAACTCTTCGAGGAAGGCTGGATGTCCAGATGACGGCAGAAGGCGTGGATGCCCGGTCCGCCAAGGACGAGTCCGGGAATGGCTCTGACCGGTCCGATGACACCTTCGCCTGCTCAACGTCGAAGATGCCCGGTGCACAGGAAGTTCAGACGCCGATGACCATCGAAAGTCCCAGCCGGGACGCGGCGGACCGGTGGTTCCTCGCACGCGGAGTGCCTGCGGTGCTGACGTCGCGGGCACGATTGCGCTACCTGCTGCCCCGATCCGCGCCGGCGTTGGCTGCCTATGCCACAGTCGTGAGCGCGCTGCTGGCGGTGTACTTCCTCATCGGAACCAGCGAGGTCTACATCGACGGCCCACCGACGCCCGTGGAGCGGCTAGTGCTGGCCGTGATCGCCTTCGCGGTGCCGCTGGCCGCATTGGTCGGCTGGCTGATATCCAGACTCAACAGCCGCCGTGCGCAGTTCGTGGTCGCAATCGCAGCGGCGGCCGTCGCCGCGGTCGCCAGCGCGATACAGGGCGGCCTGTCTCACCTCGTGGGCACGGCGGTCGTAGTGCTGCTGGTGTTGGCGTCGACTGCTGCGGGCATCGGTGCCGTGCTGGCGTGGGCGATGCGGTTGACGATGAACCAGCTCGCGGCGATGGGTGCGCTATTCGTCCGCGCCTTGCCGGTGGTGCTGCTGACGGTGGTCTTGTTCTTCAACACCTACGTCTGGCTGATGGCCGCGGTTATCAGCCGGTCGCGACTGTGGATCGCCGTGTTGATCCTTCTCGCCGTCGCCATCGTCTTCCTCGTTTCCGCGACCATCGCGCGGGTCAAACCGATGTTGGCAGCGGCCGGGGCTTCCCACGATGACGCCGACCGATTGGCCGGCACTCCCTTCGCAGCGATACCGGACCCGCCCGTCAACGACGCACTGACTCGCAGCGAGGGCTTCAACGCGGTCTTGGTACTGGTTGCTGCGCAGGTGGCGCACCTGCTCATGGTCGCGATCAGCACCGCCGCGATCTACTTCATCCTGGGTCTTGTCCTGCTGAGCCCCGCGGTCCTGGCCCGATGGACTGCCAACGGCGACAGGGACGGGACCGTTTTTGGCATGACTATCCCGGTGCCCCAGGCGCTGATCCACATGACGCTGCTGATCGTGGCGCTGACCTTCATGTACGTTGGCGCGCGCTCGGTTACCGATGAGGAATACAAAAGCCGCTTTCTTGACCCATTGATCGAGGACCTGCATGTCACGCTGCTTGCGCGCAACCGATACCGCAGCGGTCTGAAATTGCGTCAGCTAGCCTCTGGAAGCTCGAGTAACTCGGAATGCGGTCTCTCACCGCCTGACAGCGACTCTCCCGATTGAGATGTGACAAACATCGACCGGCCGGTGCGCCGAAATGACGGACACCCCTCGGCGGCGATGACATGATGTTCGTCGACCGCGACGCGCTCGACAAAAAATCCGGCGAATCGACTGCGTTCTCTGACTGAAACCGAGAGGTTGACAAAAGGCCGAACAATCGGAACCCGGGTTATTCGCCAGATAGTAATTGCTCGTTCGACACGCATAGTTCCAGAAGGGGTCAAATGACCGCCATGCAACCCGCGACAGCAGCAGACGAGTTCTGCGAAGACTGCGGTTATACGCCGGAACTCAAGAGAACCCTGAACTCCTTTCAGATGTTTGCGATTTCGTTCGCGTCGGTGTCGGTGGCCATCGGGGTCTTCGGAACATATGACGACGTGCTGCGGAACTCGGGTCCGGTGGGAATCTGGCTGTTCCCGATCGTGGCCGTGGGTCAGACCCTGGTGGCGTTGGTGTACGCGCAATTCGCGGCGCGTATCCCGCTCAGCGGATCGTCCTACCAATGGGCTTCACGGTTGGCCAACCCGAAGATCGGCTGGATATTTGGCTGGATCGCAGTCTGGAATGTGGGGCTCAGCCCGGTGACGATCGACGATGCGCTGGCCAGTCAATGCCTGATGCCGCTGCTAAACATACCTCCGAGCGAACAGACAGCGCGCGTGATCGCCGTAATATTGATGGTTATTCAGGCGGTCCTGGTGATCGCCTCGACCCGCATCGTCGGCTGGACAAACTCGCTGTCCGTCGGTGTCGAACTGACGATTGTCGTGGTGCTGGGCATCGGCCTCATTGTCGCGGTGGTGCTCACCGGCCACGGCTCAACGCACAATCTGGTCTCGCAGGGCATCGCCGCAGGCGCAACGAACTATTTCGGCCTCGGCGGCGGATTGATGGCCGCGCTGATCATGGGTCTATCGACGCTCACCGGGTTTGATGCTGCCGCGAACATGGCCGAGGAGGCGAAGGATCCGTTCCGCAGCGTTCCGCGGGCGATCGTGGGATCTGTTGTCGTGGCTGCCGTTCTGGGCATGGTATTCATCATCGCGTTGACGGTCGCAATCACCGACATGCACGGCGTGTCCGCCAGCGCTTCGCCCGTCGCAGAGATCATGCACGATCAGTTTGGTGCAGGATTGGAGAGGCCGTTCCTGCTCGCGATCGCCATCGCGTTCTTCGGTGCCGCCCTGGTCTCGATGGCCGCGACGTCGCGGATCATCTTTGCGATGTCGCGCGACGCCCGTTTCCCCGCGCAAGGTCTGTTCAAGAGGGTCAATCCACGTACGCAGACACCGATCCCGGCGACTGTTCTCGTGCTCGTGCTGGGCGTGGTGCTGATGGTCGCGATGCCGGGTGGCGCCCTGCTGCAACTCATCCTGGCGGGAGCGATCTTCACCAACATTCCCTATGCGATGACGATCGTCCTCTACTTGGTAGTGCGCCGAAAACTAGACCACCGGGAAGGGGCGTTCGATCTCGGGCGCTTCGAGATGCCGGTTGCGGTCGTGGCACTGATGTGGGTGGTGCTCGCGCTGTTCTTTGTGGTCGTATCCTCGACGAGGATCGTCCCGATGTTGATCGTGGTCGGGCTGATGCTCGCCGGCGGAGTGTATTTCGCCTACATGTTGAAGTGGCAGCCGCAGGTACTCGCGCACGAGCCCGGGAATGCCGACCACTTCTAGTTTTTCACATGAAAGCGAAGGGTTGACTAAATGGCTATGTCGACAACAGAACTCACCGGGGACGTCGTGCGCCGCGGTGATCCACGTTACGAAGCCGCCCGGGTCGGCTTCAACCGCCTGTATTCCCGCTATCCGGAGGCAATCGTGTTCTGCCGCGACACCGCCGATGTGGTCAACGCGGTGGGCTGGGCGCGCAAAGCAGGACTTGCATTCCGCGCGCGCAGCGGCCGCCACTGCCTTGAGGGTTGGTCCGCCGTCGACGACGGCCTGGTCATCGACATGAGCCAAATGAAGTCGACCGAGATCGACGCGGCTTCGAAGACCGCCATCCTCGGCGCCGGACTCAACCAGTTGGAAGCCGTAATCGCACTCGGCGAGGCCGGTTTTGCGGCGCCGACCGGGATCGAGGGAACAGTCGGTCTCGTCGGCGCGACGCTCGGAGGTGGCTTGGGTCCGCTGACCCGTAATTACGGGATGGCATCCGACAATCTCCTCGCGGCGGAGGTCGTCGTAGCGTCGGCCGACGGCGCAGCGACCGCGATCATCGCCGACGGGGAGAACAACTCAGATCTGCTGTGGGCGCTGCGAGGCGCGGGCAACGGCAACTTCGGAATCGTCACCTCGCTGACCTGCAAGGTCCATCCGCTGACGCAGACCATCTATCTCGTCGCAGCCTGGCGCGGGTTAAACGACCTCCAGGAAGTTTTCGAGGCATGGCAACGCACTGCCCCGCATCTGGACTACCGCCTCACGAGCCAGCTCGAGATACACCGCGACGAGATTCGCCTCTTTGCCGTGCTTGCCTGCGGGTCGGAAGCGGAGACGACACAGATGCTGGAACCGATCCTGTCGATCGGACAGCCCCACGTCACGACGAAGGACGCGAACTGGGCCGACAACTATGCTGGGTTGCAGATACCGATAGACCAAGAGCCCGCAAACTGGAAGTTTTTCTCGCAGTTCATTTCCGAGCCTTTCCCGCCCGACGCCATAGGCCTGATCGGATCGCTCATGGCCAGGGCGCCGACCTCGGATTGCAACTACTTCACCAACGCATTCGGCGGAGCCGTTAAGAACAGCGAACCCTCCGGCGGCTCGGCCTTCGCACACCGCGACGCAATCTTCTACGCCGAGCCTGGCGCAGGATGGGGCACCCGCGGTGAGGAGGTGCTCGCGCCCGACGATCCGCTGACCCCAGAGTGTCTTACCTGGATCGCGGATTTCGGTGAAGCGTTGAGACCCTATGTGAATGGCGCCTACCCCGCTGTTCCGAACGCCGGGATGCTGGAATGGCAAACAGCCTATTGGGGTCCCAACGTCGAGCAGTTGCGCACCATCAAGACGAAATACGACCCCGACAACGTCTTCAACTTCGATCAGAGCCTGCCCCCGTCAGCGGGTGAGCGCGGCGCGTGAGGAGTATGGCTTTGTGAGTCGTTGGTTGGTAAGCAACATCGCGCCGTGGCTGCTATTGCTCGTAGTCATCGTCCTCGTCGCAGGCGGAGCACTGCTGCTACTGGTGTGCGTCCGGCACCTGTTCCCCCGGCTCAAGGGGGGCGAGCAAAACGAGGTCACGGTGTTCGCCTTCGGCTTCGTCGGATTCATGTTCGCGATCTTGGTCAGTTTCGTCGCTGCCGCCCTGTGGAGTCAGATCGGCAATGCGGACGCCAAGGCGCGGACCGAGGGTGCGACCGGGGTGGAGATGGCCAGGGATCTGACCGAGTTCGACAAGGCCGACAGCGACCGCATTCGACAGAGCCTGCTCGAGTACGAACGCGCGGCGGTAGCCGAGTGGCCAGAAGCCGCGAGCGGGGGTCCCTTCCCTGAGGCCGATAACGCCCTGGCGCGTCTGCACACCGCATATCAGCAAGTCCAGCCGCACAACGATATTCAAACGAAGCTCCTCGAAACCTCTTTCAGCAACCTCGATGCCATCAGCCAGGCACGCACAGAGCGGCTAATTCAAGCCCGAACAGATGTCGGCCCACCTTGGTCGTTGTGGGTGGTGATCCTGCTGACCAGCGGGCTGCTCCTTGGTTGCGGGATCATTTACGGCGTCGAGAAACCCGCCATGCACTACACGCTCGTGGTGAGCCTGGGCGTGCTGGTGGCCGCCGTACTGTTCCTCGTCCTGGAACTGTCGCACCCGTTCATCGGTGAAATTGGGACGTCGCCGGAACCACTGCGTGAGGTCATTGAGGTCTTGTCGCAACCTGCGGCGTAGTCGGGTGCCCAGAGAGCCCCGTACCACTGGACACGATCAGCCGATCAGCACGTTGGGACGCGGCAGACCTTCGGCCTCGCACAGCATGTAATAGGCCTGCAGCGCAAGGCTCCCGTCGACAACGCTCTCGACGTTGCCGTCCGCATCGAGGTTCAGGTTTGCGCCATATATCTGAAACCAGACGTGCGTGTCGTCCTCTAGCACCTGCAGGGTATGGACGGAACCGGCGGGCTCGTAGAGGAATGATCCGGCTCGGTTGACGTAGTCGTACTCCTGGTACTTCCATGCCCCTGAGGTCGTGTATGCGTAGACCGGGCCGGTGTGCTTGTGACGCTGCACCACGTAGTCGGCCTTGAATGCGTTCTCGACGATCCAAAGGCCTTCGGCCTCCTTCACCTGAATCACCTTTAGCTTCGAGCCATCGCCGATATCGACGAACGGCAACTCGTCGGCGCCGATGTGCACCGCAGTCGGCACGTCAACCGTTGTCACGTTGGGCCTCTCTCGTCAGGCGAGATCCATGCGCTGGTATCTCCACCCCATCATTGTCTTCTCACGTTGCGCGTGACGTGAGCGCAATTTGAAAGTCGCCGTCACCGGCGCCGCAGGCCAGGGATCACGTGGGCTCCGATGATGCTGCGGGCTTGGGAGGAAGTGAGTTGCCTGAAAGTGTCCTCACGGCGACGATGTCGGCTGGCCGTGGGAAGTGCAGTCGGCTGTCACGTACACGGTCGTGTAGAGCACCTGGTTCTGCATCCCGCGCGCGCCGGCCGTCACCAGCTGAGTGATTTGCGTTCCCGGGTTCACCGAGGTGACCGTGCAGTTATCCAGGGGCGCCGCCCCGACCTTGTTGAGAATGACGCGGTAGCCGGCGGACTGCAGATTTTTCACCACCACGTCCGCCTTATCGCTCGGGGCGCTCCCCGGGGCATACGGCGTGGTCGGCGGCGTGGTCTCCCACGTGTCTGCGCCGGCGGAGCCGACAACTCCCGTGCTGGTCATCGCCGCACCGGCCGCGGTTACCGCGGCGGCGAACCCGGCGGCGACAATCGACAAGCTGACTCGTGACATGCACGTGCCTTTCACACTGACCCGGCCCGTCGCCCTACGCCGATCTACGGTCTCGGCGGTGGGCGCCCCTCCTGGGGGGTAGGGGCCTGACGAGGCTAAATGCAAGTGATTTGCATTACGGTTTTCGGGTTGTTCGTTGTTGCGGTTTGGGCGCGGCACAATCGCGTCGTGAACAGGGTTTCGGCTGACCGTGGACCATAAGTGACTTGCCGGTGAACGGCGGGAATATCTAACACCAACTCGTTCCGTCGGTTCATCGAGCGTTCCGCCAGCTGCCAGGTGTGGCGATACAGTCGTTCCGTGGTCGAGTTACGGGTGGCATATCATCAACGCCTCAAAGAAATCGACGCTGCGTTGCAGCAGATGATCTCGTTGGTCGAACAAGACATCCTCGGCGCGGGGAAGGCATTCCTGGATGCCGACGAGAAGGCCGCCGAGGCCGTGGAAACCAACGCGGACCTCGTCAAGGACTCCTACCAGGACGTCGAGCAACTCGTCATCGATCAATTCGTGCGCCAGGCTCCGGTGGCCGGTGATTTGAGGTTTCTGCTCGCGGTGTTCCGGATACTGCCGGAGGTGACCGGCGCCCACGACCGGGCGACACAGATCGCCCGCCGGGGTGTCACCGGTCTGGCAAGCGAGCTTCCGGAGCGCGCACGCCGCCTGATCAGCCACGGCATCGACGCGGCGGCCGACATGTGGCGGCAGGTGGGCGCGGTATATCTGAGCGGATCTGCACAGATCGCCCATGACACCGAGGCCGACGACGACGAGCTCGACACGCTGTATGCCAGTCTCACCGCCGAGCTCGCCTCGGCCGAGCTGCGCACACCCGTCCTGCTGGAAATGGGTTTGATCGCGCGCTTCGTCGAGCGTCTTGGCGATCACGCGGTCGAAATCGCCCGGCAGATCGAGTCGTTGAGCCCGCCCCGGATCGACGAAACCGGGCTCTGACGGGCCGATCCGGTGCTGCGCTCCCGGCGCGGCAATCGCGCGACGAAGGCATCGGTCTCTCGCTTTCCGTGGGAAATCAACGGGTTTGGAGTGTGCGGCAATCACCCAGTTCGATCAGCCCTGACCGCCACAACAGCGCATAGCAGTGATGCAGCGGCACGCTCAGCGCTTTGGCAACGACGCCAACAAACGGATCTGACTCGGCACCTCCCGCCGCGGCCAACGCGGCGACTGTGAATTCAACCATCGGTCTCTCACTTTCGTGATGCGTGCTCGTCGCATGTATCGGCGGTGAAATGGGGCGAGGGTGTGTTGTCTCGGGCTCGCCAACGGCAGCGCTGATCAGTTCAGCGCTGAAACGACGATCCAGGAAGTTATCGGCTTAGGCGAAAACGCCTGACCGGGGACCGGATCGGAACGAAACGGAAATCGGATACAAATCCGGGTAGGGACTATCGCTCGGACTCATCTCGTCCTCACCTCCTCACGGCCAAGACACACGGGGGTGCCGCAACAACGACGCGAAGCGGGAGCACAACTCCGACACCAGTCGGATGCACCCCTCTCGACAGA
>JAFAWC010000194.1 GCA_019242135.1 Mycobacteriaceae bacterium
CGACTCGCAGGATAGTCCACGAACGCTGCCAAAGTGAAACACGTTCTAGTTTTGGCCCGACGTCAGGATGGCAATTGCCACGCCGTCCGCTGGATGGGTGCGGCCGGGGCGTTCACATCCTCGGAGATCTGCTGGCGGATCGCGTTCCACGCGACCGCGGCCGGAAAGTCACCCCATGTGCTGTTGAAGATGCCGACAAGCACCGCCCGGCCGTCATCGGTCACCACGTACACCGGGCCCCCGGAATCGCCCTTCTGGCTGACGACCCCGTGCGACATGGTGAACCAGCCGTTGTACACGGCCTCCACCGTGCCGCACGTCTCGTGACTGACGACACCGTAGTGGCACACCGGTTGACCGGCGTGGATGACCAGGCTCGGGTCGGTCACCAGCGAGCGGCCCCCGGGCAGCACGGTGTTCGGAAACACATCGGGGGCCAGCGAGATCCCCTCGTAGTCGTTGATCGAGTCGTTCGTGGACACCGTCGTGCCGTTCGGCGTGTTGTCGCGGTACATCGCCAGCGTCCCAATGACGTTGCCGTCGCGATCGGTGACGGTCCCGCTCGCGCGGCAGTGCCCTGCCGTCACCGCGATGCGCCGGCTCGGTTCGACATAGCCCAGCGTGCACAGGTTGGTGTCCTGGTGGATCTCCATGCCGGGATAAACCGGTACCGCGCTGGCATGGGCCGCGCCGGGTGGCAGGACAACCGCTGCGATCGCTGCCGTGAAGACGGCGAGAAGGCGCACGAGGATCCGTCGCACCCGTGAGCTCCGATCAATCGGGGCCGGGAGACCCCGACCAGGTTTTGCACATTACCGGTGGTTCGGCACGCCCGCCGATCCCGCCACGTGTTCCATCGAAACGCATATCGGCGAGCATTGCCTCGCCGTTAGCAAGAAACCTCAAGTGAGTGCCCGCGCTCGACGCGGGCGTCGCGGATCGAGCGCCGGCTCCCACCCCGGGGGGCCGAAGATGTAGCCGAGCCTGTCGCGCCAGCGTGTCGCTGATCGAACGTCGTGGGCGATGGCGACGTACTCACGCGTCTGCAACTTCCAGATGTTGAACGTGTCGACGGGCTTGGTCAGTCCATAGTGCGGCCGGTACAGCTCCGGCTGAAAGGAGCCGAACAACCTGTCCCAGACGATGAAAATGCCGCCGTAGTTCTTGTCAAGGTATTCGGGATCCCTGCCGTGGTGGACCCGATGGTGAGACGGCGTGTTGAAGACGAACTCGACGGGCGGCCACAGTCTGCCGATTCGCTCGGTGTACACCCAAAATTGGTAAATGAGGTTCAGCGACCAGCTGGCGAACACCATCCACGGCGGAATCCCAAACAGCGGCAATGGAATCCACACCAAAATCTCACCGCTGTTGTTCCATTTCTGGCGCAGCGCGGTCGCGAAGTTGAAGTATTCGCTGGAATGATGGGCCTGGTGTGTCGCCCAGATCAGCCGCACCCGGTGCGCGATGCGGTGATACGTGTAGAACAGCAGGTCCACGCCCACGATCGCGATCACCCACGTGTACCACGAGCGAGCCGAGGGGTGCCACGGTGCCGCGTACGCGTAGATGGCGGCATAGCCGAGCAGCGCGATGAACTTCCACGCCGCGGTGGTGGCGACCGAGACGAGTCCCATCGAGATGCTCGCCCAGGAATCGCGGGTGTGAAACGCCCCTGACGGCGCTCGACCGGGCCCCACCGCCTCGATGTGCTCGAGTTTGCGCGCGGCCGCCCACTCGAGGATCAGCAGGGCGAGGAAGAACGGGATCGCGAACAGCACCGGGTCGCGCATCTGCGGGGGCAGCACATCGAGCAACGCCGCGATCCGCTGCACTGTGACACCTCCGCGGCCAGCTTAGCCCCGGCCCCACAAGCGCCGGCTCCTACCGGAAGTTCAACACCCTGTCGCCCCACATCGCGCGGATGTCGCAGTCGACGTCGTTGACCACCGCGTCGCTGCGGTCGATGAGCAGGCACGCACGATCGGCCTTCTGGTACGGAATCCACGCGGGTTCGTCGGGAAGGCCGATGGGCTTTCCCTGATCGGCGAAGTTGAGCCATCGCGCACGCACCCGCTTCGAGACGGCCTCGCCGGCCTTCAGGCCGCCGAGCCGGAACGACGGATCCGCCGGGCCCATCACGAGATTGCCCCAGACGTACGGCAATTCCATCGCGTGCGCGGCCCCGACCCGCAAGATCTTGTGCATGGGTGTCGCAAAGTCGAAGCGATAAAGGTACACCGGAGCGACCGCACTATGCCCCTCGGCCAGCCACACCGACGGCATCCGGAAAGCGACGTCGCGCGCGATGCCCAGCCCGCGGGCTTTGTCGCGCAGGCCGGCATACGCCGTGCCCAGCTGCTCCTCGGTGGGAAGGACGAGTTCTGGTTGCTCCGAGGAGATTTCGGCGAACATGGCTTTGATCGCGCGCGGCGTGATGGGCATCAGTGGCGACTTCATCCACCGAAACAGCGCGGCCTCGTGCTTGTTGGTGCCGATGATCAGGGGCACGGCATGAGACCGGCCTTCGCGCGCGAGCGCGACCGGGTAGTCGGGCACGACATCGCCGTCGACGATCGGCACGTACGGCAGCGTGCCTGGGTTTTGCACCGGCACGGTATCGAAGATGCGCTGCGAGGCGGCGACCAACACGGATGCCCGAACATCTCGCAGCCGGTCGACCTCCGAGCGGTCCATGCCGAGCTCGTCGAGCAGCATTCCGGCGATTCGCCCGGCCCGCTCGGCATCGTAAACCGAGGTGGCAGGAGAGCTTTGCGCGATCGCCGCGGTGAAAAGTCCTTCGGCCGGCGGACTGGTCAGCAGTGTCGTGATGATGCCCGCGCCGGCCGACTCGCCGAAGAGAGTGACCCGGCTCGGGTCACCACCGAACCCGGCGATGTTGTCGCGCACCCACTGCAGCGCGAAGATGACGTCGCGCAGGCCGACGTTGGTGTCGTAGCCACGATTGGCGGTGTTGTACGTCGACGGGTCGAGGAAGCCGAATACCCCGAGGCGGTAGTTGAGCGTGACGATGACGGCGTCCCCGTTCGATGCGAGCACGGTTCCGTCGTAGAGCGGTTGACCCGCGGAGCCCAGAACGTACGCGCCGCCGTGGATCCACACCATCACCGGCTTCTTGGCGCCGGGCCCGCACGACGACCAGATGTTCAGTGACAGGCAGTCCTCGCCCTGCGGCGCCCCGAGATCGAGTGGGACCACGGGCACAGTGGGTTGCGGGCATACCGGACCGAACTGTGCGGCATCGGCGACCCTGGCCCAGGGCTCGGGCGGTTGCGGGGCCCGCCAGCGCAACTCACCCACGGGCGCTGCGGCGTAGCGGATGCCCCGCCAGACCGTCACGTTGCCCTGATCGACACCACGGACGGGGCCGTAGGTCGTTTCGACGACCGCGCTGCTGGTCATAAGCCTCTGGCCGATCCTCTCGTTTACCCAGAGGTTACCCACCAGTAAGCTGCTCTAACTTCCAGTTGGGTCGGCTGTCATGAAAATC
>JAFAWC010000236.1 GCA_019242135.1 Mycobacteriaceae bacterium
GTGCGTTCGCCGATATGCGGGTACTGAACATGATCGCCGACGAGATGGGTGTGGACCTCGGCCTGGGCCAGGCAACCGCAGCGCGCGACGAACTCGCCCGCCTCGGCATCTGGACCGGAACGCGGCCCGAGCCGCCCAGCGTCGCGCCGGGCGCCCTACCGCGGCCCGGCGAGGGCCAAGCGATATTGGCGAGTTGGCGGATGCTGCTGGACGCTGGCCGGCTTCAGGATGGGGAGCCGTACCTGGCCGGGACCGCCCGCCGTCCGGTCGCGCGGTTGTCGGCGGCAACCGCCGCCGAGATCGGGGCGGCGGAAGGCGACCCGGTGCGGGTGAGCACCGAAGCCGGATCGGTCACACTGCCGCTGGCGATCTCAGACATGGCCGATCGCGTCGTCTGGATGCCGATGAACTCGGTCACCTCGGCGGTGCACCAGAAGTTGCGAGTGACCGCGGGTGCGGTGGTGTCGATTGAGGTGGCGCGATGAGTGCATTCGGGCATGACCCCTGGTGGCTGGTGCTGATCAAAGCGGTCGCGGTCTTTGCGTTCCTCGTGCTCACGGTGCTCGTGGCGATCCTGGTCGAACGAAAGGTGCTCGGCCGCATGCAGATGCGGTTCGGGCCGAATCGCGTCGGCCCGTTCGGGATGCTGCAGAGCCTTGCCGACGGCATCAAACTGGGGCTTAAGGAAGGCATCATCCCCGCGGGCGTCGACAAACCAATCTATCTTCTGGCGCCTGTGATTTCGGTGATCCCGGCGATCACCGCGTTCGCCGTCATGCCGCTCGGGCCGCAAGTGTCGATTTTCGGTCATCACACCCCCCTACAGCTGACCGACCTGCCCGTCGCCGTGCTCTACGTGTTGGCCATGACGTCGGTGGGCGTGTACGGCATCGTGTTGGCCGGCTGGGCGTCTGGCTCCACCTATCCCCTGCTCGGCGGCCTACGGTCGAGCGCACAGGTGGTCTCCTACGAGATCGCGATGGCGTTGTCGTTCGCCGCGGTGTTCCTCTACGCCGGCACGATGTCGACCTCGGGCATCGTGGCCGCCCAGGATCGCCTCTGGTACGTCTTTCTGCTGCTGCCGTCGTTTCTGATCTATGTCACCTCAATGGTCGGCGAAACCAACCGGGCGCCGTTTGACCTGCCCGAGGCCGAGGGTGAACTGGTCGGCGGTTTCCACACCGAGTACTCGTCGTTGAAGTTCGCGATGTTCATGCTCGCCGAATACGTCAACATGACAACGGTGGCCGCGCTGGCGACCACCATGTTCCTGGGTGGCTGGCACGCACCGTGGCCGTTCAACATGATCGCTGGTGCCAACAGCGGCTGGTGGCCGTTGATTTGGTTCGTCGGCAAGGTGTGGGGATTCCTATTCCTCTACATCTGGCTGCGCGCGAGCCTGCCCCGGCTGCGCTACGACCAGTTCATGGCGCTGGGCTGGAAGGTGCTGATCCCGATCTCGCTGATCTGGGTGATGATCGTCGCCACCGTCCGCACGCTGCGCGTCGAGGGCTACCATGAGTGGGCCGCGACATTGATCATCGCCAGCACCGTGGCGGGCATCGCGCTACTGCTCTTCTTCCGAAACGCATTGCGAAGCAAGGAGAGCACCGCCGTCTCGGGCGTCAGCATCACGTCCTACACCGAATACCCGGTCCCGCCGCTGCCGAGCCAGAAGGAGGCCGCCGATGCCTAAGTTCCTTGAGGCGATCGCCGGGTTCTGGGTGACGTTGACGACGATGTTTAAACGGCCCCTGACAGAACAGTATCCGGAGAAGCCCGGTCCGGTGGCGCCCCGCTACCACGGCCGCCACCAGCTCAACCGCTATCCCGATGGACTGGAGAAGTGCATCGGATGTGAGTTGTGCGCGTGGGCGTGTCCCGCGGATGCGATCTATGTCGAGGGCGCTGACAACACTGAGCAGGAACGGTTTTCACCCGGCGAGCGCTACGGGCGGATTTATCAGATCAATTACCTGCGCTGCATCGGCTGCGGGTTGTGCATCGAGGCATGTCCGACGCGGGCGTTGACGATGACCAATGACTACGAGATGGCCGACGATAACCGCGTGGACCTGATCTACGGCAAGGACAAGCTGCTGGCGCCGCTCACGCCGGGTATGGTCGCACCGCCACATCCGATGGCGCCGGGATCCACTGATGAGGACTACTACCGCGGCAACGTTACGTCCAGCGCCGATGAGCCGCTTGCGCGAAGAGCATCAAGTACAGCGGAGTCCGCCCAATGACGCCGACGCTGTTGGCCGACGCGGTCACCCGCACTTCCACCGGCGAGGCCGTGCTGTTCTGGATCCTGGCCGTGGTCGCGATAGTCGGGGCGCTGGGAATGGTGATGGCGTCCAAGGCGGTGTACTCGGCGATATTCCTCGCGATGACGATGATCGTGCTGGCAGTGTTCTACATCGCGCAGGACGCGGTGTTCCTGGGCGTGGTGCAGGTGGTCGTCTACACCGGAGCGGTGATGATGCTTTTCCTGTTCGTGCTGATGCTCATCGGCGTGGACACCGCGGAGTCGCTCATCGAAACCCTGCGCGGACAACGCGTCGCCGCCCTGCTGTCCGGCCTCGGATTCGGGGTGTTGTTGATCGCCGCGATCGGTACCGCGTCCACCTCGTTCGCGGGGCTCGCGCAGGCCAATGCCGGCGGCAACGTGCAAGGTCTGGCGGTGCTGATCTTCACCCGCTACCTGTGGGCGTTCGAGGTCACCAGTGCGCTGCTGATCACCGCCGCGCTGGGCGCCATGGTGCTGGCTCACCGGGAACGGTTCGATCGCCGCAAAACCCAGCAGGAGCTGTCCCGTGAGCGGTTCGGCCCCGGCGGCCGGCCCACCCCGTTGCCCAGTCCAGGGGTGTACGCCAGGCACAACGCGGTCGACGTTCCCGCGCTGCTGCCCGATGGTTCGTTCGCTGAGGTGTCGGTGTCCAAAGTGCTCACGCCCCGCAGGATCGATGCGGCCGGCGACGGCAGACAGCAAGGGAACGGCCGGTGAACCCACTGAACTACCTGTACTTGTCGGCGTTGTTGTTCACGATCGGTGCGGCGGGGGTGTTGTTGCGGCGCAACGCGATCGTGATGTTCATGTGTGTGGAGCTGATGCTCAACGCTGCGAACCTGGCATTCGTCACGTTCTCGCGGATGCACGGCCACCTCGACGGACAGGTGGTCGCGTTTTTCACGATGGTGGTGGCGGCGTGTGAGGTCGTCATCGGGTTGGCGATCATCATGACGATCTTCCGCGCCCGCCGCTCCGCTTCAGTCGACGACGCCAGTCTGCTGAAACACTGATGGGCGATCTGAGTTGGCTGCTGCTGGCACTGCCGTCGTTTGGCGCGGCGGTGCTCCTGCTGGCCGGCCGACGCAGCGACCGGTGGGGCCATCTGCTCGGCTGCGCCACCGTGTTGGCTGCGTTTGCGGTCGCAGTGGTGCTGTTCACCGACATGCTGAGCCGGCACGGCGAGGCGCGGGCGCTGCACATCGACGGGTTCTCGTGGGTGCCGGCGGCCGGCCTGCAAGTGAGCTTCGGCATGCTCGTGGACCCGCTGTCGATGTGCTTCGTGTTGCTGATCACCGGCGTGGGTTCGCTCATTCACATCTACTCCGTGGGGTACATGGCCGAAGACTCCGACCGGCGAAGGTTTTTCGCCTACCTCAACTTGTTCGTCGCGGCGATGCTGCTGTTGGTGCTGGCTGATAACTACCTCGGCTTGTACGTCGGCTGGGAGGGTGTGGGCCTGGCCTCGTATCTGTTGATCGGCTTCTGGTACCGCAAACCCTCGGCAGCCACGGCGGCGAAGAAGGCTTTCGTCGTCAACCGGGTCGGTGACGTCGGACTTGCCCTCGGGATGTTCGTGATGTTCGCGACGTTCGGAAAGATCTCGTTCGCGGGCGTTTTCGCCGCGACCCCGACGGCAGGGCAGGGCGTGCTGACCGCGATCGGGCTGCTGCTTTTGCTGGCCGCATGCGGCAAGTCCGCCCAGGTTCCGCTGCAATCCTGGCTGGGAGACGCCATGGAGGGCCCCACCCCGGTGTCGGCTCTGATCCACGCCGCCACGATGGTGACCGCCGGGGTGTATCTGATCGTGCGGTCCAATCCGATCTACAACCTGGCCCCCGGCGCCCAAGCGGGGGTGGTCGCGGTCGGCGCGGTCACGCTACTCTTCGGTGCGATCGTCGGATGCGCCAAGGACGACATCAAGAAGGCGCTCGCGGCCTCGACGATGAGCCAGATCGGCTACATGGTGCTGTCGGCGGGGCTGGGGCCCGCCGGATACGCATTCGCGATTCTGCACCTGCTGACCCACGGTTTCTTCAAGGCGGGACTGTTTTTGGGCGCCGGGTCGGTGATGCACGCGATGGACGACGAGGTGAACATGCGCCGCTACGGCGGGCTGCGCACCGTGTTGCCGATCACTTATGTGACGTTCGGGCTCGGCTATCTGGCGATCATCGGCGTGCCCCCGCTGGCGGGGTTCTTTTCCAAAGACGCGATCATCGAAACCGCTCTTGCCGCCGGCGGAGTCAAAGGCGCGGTGCTCGGCGGCGCGGCATTGCTGGGTGCGGGCATCACCGCGTTCTACATGACCCGGGTGATGTTGATGACATTCTTCGGCGACAGGCGCTGGGAGAATGCCTCGGGGGTAGCAGGTCTGGCGGAAAGCACAGCCCCACACCCGCATGAGTCACCCGCGGTGATGACCTGGCCGATGATCGTGCTCGCGGTCGGCTCGGTGGCCTCCGGCGGCCTGCTCGCCATCGGCGGCACGCTGCAGCGCTGGCTTGAGCCCGTCGTCGGCGTGCATGAGGAAACGGCGCATCAGATACCGGTGTGGGTCACCACCACGATCACCTTGGCGGTGGTCGCGATCGGCATTGCGGTCGCCTACCGCGCGTACGGCCGGCGCCCGGTTCTTGTCGAGGCGCCGGCGGGCTCCGCGCTGACGGTGGCCGCGCGCAAGGATCTCTACGGCGATGCGTTCAACGAGCGGGTCTTCATGCGCCCGGGCGCGGGTGTCACTCGCGGCCTGACCGAGTTGGACGACTGGGGCATTGACGGCTCGGTGTCGGCTCTGGCACGCGCGGTGGCACGATTGTCCGGCGCGTTGCGCATGGCCCAAACCGGGTTCGCCCGCTCCTACGCGCTGTCGATGCTGGCCGGTGCGGCGCTCGTCGCCGCCGCGATCCTGGTGGTGAGACTGTGGTGACCCCGATCCCCCTGCTTAGCATCCTGTGGCTGTTGCCCGTGGCCGGCACAGTGCTGATCATGGTGCTCCCGGCCGCTCAGCGCGCCCTGGCCAAATGGGTGGGGTTGGTGGTGTCGCTGGCGGTGCTTGCGGTCGCCGTCGTGCTGGCGGTCACCTTCGACACCGGCGGCTCCCGCTACCAGTTCACCGAATCGCATGATTGGATACCGGCGTTCGGCACCGGCTACCGGCTCGGCGTCGACGGCATCGCGCTGGTGCTCGTCATGCTGACCGCGGTGCTGGTTCCGCTGCTGCTGGTGGCTGCGTGGAACGATGCGGGACAACGTAAACGCGCCGCACACACCTACGTCGCACTGATGCTGGCCGTCGAGGCGATGGTGCTGATCTCGCTGATCTCGCTCGACGTGCTGCTGTTCTACGTGTTCTTCGAAGCGATGCTGATCCCGATGTACTTCCTCATCGGCGGTTTCGGCGGCGAGCACCGCTCCCGGGCCGCCGTGAAGTTCTTGCTGTACAACCTGTTCGGCGGGCTGATCATGCTGGCCGCGGTGATCGGGCTCTACGTCGTGACGGCGCGCAACGGCGCGGGCACCTTCGACTTCCGCCAGATCGTCACGATGGTCTCCACCGGGGGTCTGGGTGCGAGTCCGGTGGTGATCAACGCGCTGTTCGGCGGCTTCATGTTCGCGTTCGCGATCAAGGCGCCGCTGTGGCCGTTCCATGCCTGGCTGCCGGATGCGGCCGTGCAGTCGACGCCGGCGACCGCCGTGCTGATGATGGCTGTTGTCGACAAGGTCGGCACGTTCGGCATGCTGCGTTATTGCCTGCAGCTGTTCCCCGGCGCATCGAGAACGTTTGCACCTCTGATCATCACGCTCGCCGTGATCGGCATCGTGTACGGCGCGATCCTGGCGATCGGACAATCCGACGTGATGCGGCTGATCGCCTACACGTCGATCAGCCACTTCGGTTTCATCATCCTCGGCATCTTCGTGATGACCAGCCAGGGCCAGGCGGGGTCCACGCTCTACATGGTCAACCACGGCATTTCCACCGCCGCACTGTTTTTGCTCGCCGGGTTCCTCACGTCGCGGCGCGGCAGCCGCGCGATCCGATCGTTCGGGGGCGTGCAGAAGGTCGCCCCGGTGCTGGCAGGCACCTTCCTCGTCGCCGGCCTCGCCACTCTCTCGCTGCCCGGGCTCGCGCCGTTCGTCTCCGAGTTTCTGGTCCTGTTGGGCACATTCACCAGGTACCAGGTCGCCGCGATCGTGGCCGCCAGCGCACTGGTGCTCTCCGCGATCTACATCCTGTGGATGTATCAACGCATGATGACGGGGCCGGTCACCCGCGACAGCGAACGGCTCCGCGATCTGGTGCCGCGTGAAATCCTCGTCGTCACGCCGCTGATCGCTCTGCTCTTGGTGCTCGGCGTTTACCCTAAACCCGTGCTGGACGTCATCAATCCCGCTGTCAGCCACACTCTTACCACCATCGGCCAACACGACCCTGTCCCGGCCCACACCGCGCAAGGACGACCGAAGTGAGCATTCCCGCACCCAGCGTCGAATACGCTCAACTGTCCCCCATGCTGATCATGTTCGGTGCGGCGGTCGCCGGCGTGCTCGTCGAATCATTCGTGCCGCGCAGGATGCGCTATCGGATTCAGCTCGCGTTGAGCCTCGGCGCGTCGGTCGCCGCGCTGGTCGCAGTCGTGCTCGTGGCACGGCAGCTGCGTCTGCCCGGCCGGATCACCGTCGAAGGTGCCGTCGCGGTCGACGGCCCCACCCTGCTGCTGCAGGGCACCCTGCTGGTGGTCGGCATCCTGGCGATCATGCTGATCGCCGAGCGCCGCATCGGCACCCAACCCGAAAAGGAAATGGCCACAGCGTCACACGCACAGGCCGGAGGCTTCGACGCGTTCACTGCGCAGGCGGCGGCGATTCCGGACAGTCCGGCCGAGCATGCCGCCGAACGCGCGGGCATGAGCCAAACCGAGGTGTTCCCGCTGACGTTGTTCGCGTTGGCAGGGATGCTGCTCTTCCCCGCCTCCGACGACCTGCTGACGATGTTCGTCGCACTGGAGGTGCTGTCACTGCCGTTGTACTTGCTGTGCGGGCTGGCGCGCCGGCGCCGGCTGATGTCACAGGAAGCCGCACTCAAATACTTTCTGCTGGGCGCATTTTCGTCTGCCTTTTTCCTCTACGGGATCGCGCTGCTTTACGGGTACGCCGGCACGCTGACCTTGTCCGGGCTCGGCGACGCGATCGGTGCCCCGCAGCACGGCGACCAGTCGATGGCGCTGGTCGGTGTCGCGCTGCTGTCGGTCGGTCTGCTTTTCAAGATCGGCGCTGTGCCGTTCCATTCCTGGATCCCCGACGTCTATCAGGGTGCCCCCACGCCCATCACGGGCTTCATGGCCGCCGCCACCAAGATCGCCGCGTTTGGCGCCATGCTTCGGATCTTCTACGTCGCCCTGCCGGGCTTGCATCAGCAGTGGCGACCCGTCTTGTGGGCGATAGCGATTCTGACGATGGCGATCGGCACGATCAGCGCCGTCACTCAGTCCGACGTGAAACGGATGCTGGCCTATTCCTCGATCGCGCACGCCGGGTTCATTCTGACCGGCGTGATTGCCGCAAACCCGGCGGGACTGTCGGCGACCATGTTCTATCTGGTCGCGTACGGGTTCAGCACGCTGGGCGCATTCGCCGTGGTGGCGTTGGTGCGCAACGCAGACGGTGAGGAAGAGACCGACATGTCGCGGTGGGCGGGCCTCGGCCGCGACCGCCCGTTGGTCGGCGCAATGTTTTCCATGTTTCTGCTCGCATTCGCCGGTATACCGCTCACGAGCGGCTTCGTCGCGAAATTCGCGGTGTTCAAGGCGGCCACCCAGGGTGGTGCCGCCCCACTGGTAATCGTGGGCGTGGTGGCCAGTGGCGTCGCCGCCTACTTCTATGTGCGGGTGATCGTGCTGATGTTCTTCACCGAATCGCCTGCCGACCCGCCTCGCGTCGTGGTGCCGGGTTCGTTGAGCAAGGCGGCGATCGCCGTCACGGCCGCGGCCACGATCGTGCTCGGCATCTTTCCGCAGCCGCTTCTCGATTTGTGCGACCGCGCAGCGCAGTTCGTGCGCTGAATCCGGCTACGCCGCCACACCGTTGACAACGATGCCGGCGGTTTGCGCAACCCATTCGTCGCCGAGCTCTTCTCCGGGCCGCAGCAGTAGCCGCAACATCGTTGCTCCTCCGATCACTTCCACGAGTCGGTCGGGGTCAACGACCGGCCGCGCCTCCCCCTCGTCGATCGCTCGCCGAACACGGTCACCGACTGCGGCGAACAGCCCCGCAAAGCGTTGCATTACGCGGGCGTTCAGGTCGGAATCGCTGGCCATGTCGGCGACCAGACCGGGCAGCGCAGCTCGCACCACCGGCGTGGTGAACACATCGCGAGTAGCCTCCACCATCGCGCGCACATCGTCGGCGAAGCTGCTGGAGGGAGCGACCAGCGCGGTCGGGGTCGCGGGAAACGCCGCCTCGTGCACCAGTTCCGCCTTGCTCGACCACCGTCGATACAGCGCGGTCTTGGTGGTGCCCGCGCGCTCCGCGACAGCCGCCATGGTCACGTTCGAATACCCGACCTCGACAAGCAGTTCGGCGGCGGCACGCAGGATCGACGCATCGATGCGCGCGTCGCGTGGACGCCCCGCCGCAGGGGCCTTGCCAAGGGTCGAGGAGTCTGGTTTCATATCGCTACTAAGCGTATCGTAATAGTGCATCGAAGGGCGAACCGTGCCAGGAGAACCGGCTCTCGACGACGTGAGCCGACTACAACACTCAAGCCGGGACACCACGACATTGCCTGAGGTCATGTCCCGGTGGCTGGCGACCGTGCTGCCCGGTGGTTCGACCCCGCAAGTGACCGTGGAGAGCGGCGTCGACGCCAACGGAATGTCATCCGAGACGATCATCCTCACCGCGCGGTGGACACAGGACGGCACGCCGGCCGAACAGCGATTCGTCACCAGGGTCGCCCCCACCTCCGATGACGTCCCGGTCTTCCCGTCGTACCGGCTCGATCATCAGTTCAACGTCATCCGCCAGGTTTCCGAACTCACCGACGTGCCGGTTCCCCGCGTGCGCTGGCTCGAGCCGACGGGTGAGGTCTTGGGCGCGCCGTTCTTCCTGATGGATTACGTGGACGGCGTGGTCCCGCCCGATGTGATGCCGTACACGTTCGGCAGCAACTGGTTTTTCGATGCTGCCCCGGAATCGCAACGGCTGCTGCAGGATTCGACGGTCGAGGTGCTGGCAAAGCTGCACGCGATTCCGGATCCGGCTTCGACGTTCGCGTTCCTGTCCGAGGACAGGGACGAATCAAACGCGCTGCAACGCCACTTCGCGTGGGTGCGGTCCTGGTATGACTTCGCGGTGCCCGATATCGGCCGATCACCGCTTCTTGAACGGACATTCGACTGGCTGCAGGCCAACTGGCCGGCCGATGTCGCTGCCGCACCTCCGGTATTACTCTGGGGCGACGCGAGGGTCGGCAACGTCCTGTATGCGGATTTCCGGCCGGTGGCGGTGCTCGACTGGGAGATGACGGCACTCGGACCGCGCGAGCTTGACGTCGCGTGGCTGATCTTCGCGCACATGGTGTTTCAGGAGCTCGCCGGACTTGCCGGTCTGCCGGGCCTGCCGGGGGTGTTGCGCGAGAACGACGTTCGCGACACCTACCGGCGGCTGACGGGAGTTCAGCTCGGTGACCTGCGCTGGTTCTACGCCTATTCCGGGGTGATGTGGGCGTGTGTGTTCATGCGCACGGGTGCCCGGCGTGTTCACTTCGGAGAGATCGAGAAGCCCGAGGATGTCGAGTCGCTGTTCTACCACGGTGCATTATTGAAACGCCTGATCGGAGACGATGCCTGATGCTCGGTCCCGCCGACGAATACCCGGTGCACCAGCTGCCGCAACCGATCGCCTGGGCCGGCTCCAGCGACCGCAACTTCTACGATCGGTCCTACTTCAACGCGCACGACCGCACCGGAGACATCTTCGTGATCAGCGGGATTGGCTACTACCCGAACCTCGGCGTCAAGGACGCGTTCGTGCTGGTGCGGCGGGCCGATGTGCAGACCGCGGTGCATCTGTCCGATGCGATCGATCAGGACAGGCTGCACCAACAGGTCAACGGTTATCACGTCGAGGTCGTGGAGCCGCTGCACAAGCTGCGCATCGTCATGGCGGAGACCGAAGGCATCGCCGTCGACCTGACCTGGCACGGATTGTTCGATGTGGTGCGAGAGCAGCGGCACGTGCTGCGCACCGGCAACCGAATCACTTTGGACGCGCAGCGCTTTGCTCAGGTTGGATCCTGGAGCGGTCGGATAGCAATTGATGGCCAAGAGATCCCGGTCGACCCGTCGACGTGGATCGGCTCCCGCGACCGTTCGTGGGGCATCCGCCCCATCGGCGAACCCGAGCCCGCCGGGCGCCCAGCCGATCCGCCGTTCGAGGGCATGTGGTGGCTGTATGTGCCGATGGCTTTCGACGACTTCGCAATCGTGCTGATCATTCAGGAGGAGCCCGATGGTTTCCGCAGTCTCAACGACTGCACCCGGATCTGGCGCGACGGGCGCGTCGAGCAATTGGGTTGGCCGCGCGTGACGATCCACTACCGCTCGGGGACCCGTATCCCGACCGCCGCGACCATCGACGCGACCCGAGCCGACGGCCTGCCGGTGCGCTTCGACGTCGAGTCCAAGTTACCGGTGCCCATCCACGTCGGCGGCGGCTACGGCGGCGACTCCGACTGGCTGCACGGCATGTGGAAAGGCGAGAAATTCACCGAGCGGCTGACATACGACATGACCGACCCGGCGATCGTCGGCCGGGCCGGATTTGGCGTGATCGACCATGTCGGTCGGGCGTTGTGTCGCGACGGCGACGGTTAGCCGGTCGAGGGCTGGGGCCTGTTCGAGCACGGCGCATTGGGACGCCATGATCCCTCCGGGTTCACGGACTGGCTTTCCGTCGCGCCCTGACTGCCGACCGCGGCATATCCGACCTGTGGAATGAAACGGGGCTGTGGATAACCCCTGGCCGAACGGTGCCGCTTCGCGTGGCGTTGTCGGTGACGCTCAATACGTTTCAGCTATGAGTTCGGTTGCATTCGCCGAGGCGGCGGCTCTTTATGATGCGGTGGATGCGGCGCTGGGGTGCGCCGACGCGATCGACGGTGAGGGGCTGTCTACCGCCGAGCGTGTCCAGCTGTTGGCGCGCCGGCAGGGCTGGCGGCGGCGGCTGCCCGCCGGTGAGCACGAGCTGATCAATCAGCTGGTGGCCTACGGCACCGTGGAGGAGTTGGGTGCCTCGGTGCCGCGGGCGCTGGCCGATCGGTTGCGGATCAGCCGCGCCGAGGCGCGCGCGCGTATCGAGCAGGCCGCCGATCTGGGTCCGCGCCGGGGGTTGGATGGGCAGCCGCTGGCAGCGAAGTTGGAGCACACCGCGGCCGCC
>JAFAWC010000382.1 GCA_019242135.1 Mycobacteriaceae bacterium
CTTTGAACCGGGCCCCGTCTGCATCGAGGGTGAGCCCGCAACATGCTTTTTCGTGCTGCTCGACGGCGAGCTGGTGATGTCGAAACGCTCGGCCGGCGTGGACATCCAGACCAACCGAACCTCCCAGCGCGGTGTGTACTGCGGAGCCTGGTCGGCCTATATCCCCGGTGAGGAGCACCTCTACGAAGCGTCGGTGCGGGTGACCAAGCCGTCGCGCTTCTTCGTGCTCGACGCCGACGCGTTCGCCCGGTTCATGCAGTCGCAGTTTCCGATGGCGGTCCATCTCATCGAAGGCCACAAGGTCGGCGGTTTTCGGCAGCGCCAGATCATCGGCCAGCGCGAGAAGCTGCTCGCGCTGGGGACGATCACCGCGGGGCTCACCCACCAGCTGAACAATCCGGCCGCGGCAATCACCCGGGATATCGCCAACCTCCGCGACGGCGTCGGCAAGATGCGCCACAAGCTGGCGATGCTGGCTGAAGGCAAGTTCACGCCCGAGGTGCTGCGCGCTCTGGTCAGCATTCAAGATGAAATCGCCGAACAGGTCGCCAAATCGAAGTCGCCGGAACTGACCGCGCTGGAGACGACCGACCGCGAGGACCAGATCTGCGACTGGCTCGACGACCACGGCATCGCCGGCGGTTGGGATTACGCGCCGACGTTCGTTGAGGCGGGCCTGGACACCGACTGGTTGGAGCGGGTTTCGGCGTCGGCCGAGGACCTCGGCGCGACGTCGTTTCTGCCCAGCGCGATCGCCTGGCTGAGATACACGATCGAAAACGAGCTGTCCATGCAACGCATCGCCGAGGCGAGCAAGCGCATCTCGGCGTTGCTCGCGGGCACCAAGCAGTACTCGCAAATGGACCGTGCCCCCTACCAGGTTTCCGACATCCACAAGTTGCTGCACAGCACGCTGATGATGTTCGGTGACCGAATCGGCAAAGATGACAAAGGCATCAAGCTCGTCAAGGAGTACGACATGTCGTTGCCGGAGATCCTTTGCTACCCAGGAGATCTCAACCAGGTGTGGACCAACATCATCGACAACGCGATCCAGGCCATGGATGGCCGCGGCACGCTGACGGTGCGCACCATGCGTGAGGGAGACGGCATGGTCCGCGTCGAGATCTGTGACGACGGACCGGGCATCCCCGAGGATGTCGTCGACCGGATTTTCACGCCGTTTTTCACCACCAAGCCGTTCGGCGAGGGCACCGGACTGGGCCTGGATCTGGCGCGGCGCATCGTGGTCGAAAAACACCAGGGGGACCTGCGCGTCGAGTCCGAGCCGGGCAACACCCGCTTCATCGTTCTGCTGCCGCTGGCCGCACCCGCACCGGAGGCACCGACACCCGTCGAGATCGTCCCCGACGAAAAGTAGCAAGTCCGCCGAGGCGCACACGGTCGGCGCCGACGGCTCCCACCCCGGTTTCAATCGGCGCTCAGAAACCGGAATAGCGACGACCTCGCGCCGAGTTGGAGCTGTCATGACTGCTGCAGACACTCTTGAGTTCGGCCGGTTCGGATCCTTCGGTCGCGGAGTCACCCCCGAACAGGCCAAAGACATCGAGGCACTGGGCTACGGCGCGGTGTGGGTGGGCGGTTCACCGCCGGCCGAATTGGCCTGGGTCGAGCCGATCTTCGAGAAGACCAGCACCCTCAAGCTCGCCACGGGCATCGTCAACATCTGGACCGCCGAAGCCGGACCGGTCGCCGAGTCCTTCCACCGCATCGATAACGCCTACCCTGCGCGGTTCCTGCTCGGCATCGGCGTCGGCCACCCCGAGGCGCACACCCAGTACCGCAAACCCATCGATGCGCTCAACGATTATCTCGACAAACTCGACCGGTACGGCGTGCCGAAGAACCGCCGCGTGGTGGCGGCGCTGGGGCCCAAGGTGCTGAAGCTGTCTGCGGAGCGCAGCGCGGGTGCCCACCCCTACCTCACCACCCCAGAGCACACCAGAGCCGCCCGCGACATCATCGGGCCCTCGGCGTTCCTGGCGCCCGAGCACAAGGTCGTGCTGACCACTAACGCCGAGAAGGCCCGTGCCATCGGCCGCAAGGCGCTCGACATTTACCTCAACCTGACCAACTACGTGAGCAACTGGAAGCGGTTGGGCTTCACCGACGACGACGTGCGCCGCCCGGGGAGCGACAAACTGGTCGACGCGTTCGTCGCGTACGGTACTGCCAGCGACATCGCCACGCGTCTGACCGAGCACATCGACGCCGGTGCCGACCACGTGCCGGTTCAGGTGCTCGGTAACCAGGACCGGCTGATTCCGACGCTGGCCGAGTTGGCCGGGCCGCTGGGCCTGACCTCGACCTGAGAGAGGACCATGACCGAGCCGCACCTGCTCAAGCCCAACGTCGGCCGTTACGGAGTGTGGACCGGCGGCGCCCCGGAGCCCGAACAGGCGGCCGACATCGAAAAGCTCGGTTACGGCGCCATCTGGGTCGGCAAGTCACCCTCCGCCGCGTTGGACTTCGCCGAGCCGATCCTTGAAGCCACGCGGTCTCTCACCCTGGCCACCGGGATCGTCAACATTTGGGCGGCGCCCGCAAAGCAGGTCGCCGACTCCTACCTGCGCATCGAAAACGCCTATCCCGGAAGGTTCTTGCTCGGTGTCGGCGTCGGCCATCGCGAGCGCACCGAGGAGTATCGCAAGCCCTACGACGCGCTGGCGGCCTACCTCGACGAGCTCGACGAACTCGGGGTGCCCACCAGTCGGCGAGTGCTCGCTGCGCTGGGGCCGAAGGTGCTCAAGCTGGCGGCGCAGCGCAGCGCAGGCGCCCATCC
>JAFAWC010000392.1 GCA_019242135.1 Mycobacteriaceae bacterium
TCCGCATCGCCCGTTCTCCGTCGACCAACTCGGCGTTGGGAAAGGCGATCGGCAGCAATGTCGCGAAAGTCGGGGACAGCGCGTCTGTTCCGACCCTCCGGGCGTTAGCCGCGCCGTCGATGTCGCGTAACACCGAGATCAGCGTCATAGGGTTCCACGCCAGCCCGTAGAGGTTGCCATGCGGGATGTCTTCGGGAATGCCTTCGTCCCAGGTGCTGTTCAGATAGATCTGCCGGCTGGCGCGCACCACGGTGCAGATGGGACCGAATGGCCTGGTGCCCGCGACCCACAGTTGCGGCGCCCCAGTGAAATAGCGAACGTTGGCTTGCCGACCGAGCACGAGCACATCGAGGTCGTGCGCCTCCATCTGCGCGAACGCCCGCTCGCGCCGACCAACGCGCAGTTCGGGGCCGTCCGGAACGATCTCAGTCGCCATAAGGTGAATAGGGGTAGTCGGTAAGCGGTATCCAGCCGCTTTCAGTGATGACCACGATCTCCTCACTGCGGTAGCCGCCGGTGCCGTCCTCCCAGACGACCGGTTCCAACACCAGCACCATCCCGGCCGGGAAGACGAACTTGTCGTCGTACTCTTCACCCAGATCGGTGCCGATCATGGGAGCCTCGGCGGCGCTGGTGCCAATGCCGTGGCCGAGATAGAAGTGGGGCAGCCACGGCTTGTGGCCCTCGTTTGCTGCGATTGCCGCCCGCGCCAGGTCACCCGACGTGGCACCGGCCTTAGTCACATCGAGTACGGCGTCGAGAATGTGTCGCCATTGATGAAACTGGTCCTGCTGCTTGGCTGTCGGGCGGTCGCCCACCAACCAGGTCCGACCGAAGTCCGAGCACCACCCGGTGTAGGTGATGCTCATGTCGGTCCACAGCACGTCGCCCTTCGCCAGGTCCCGTTCCGTGGTGAGCAAAGGCAACGCGAGGTCGCCGTGGGTCGTCCACACTCCCTCGCCCTTCGACGCCGGCATCACCTGCCAGATCGCCTCGAGCATGTTGGCTGTCGCACCCAGTTCGAAGGCCCTCCGCACGAACACCGCCGACAGGTCGATCTGGCGGACCCCCGGTGTCAACGCATTCTGGACGTCGGCCATCGCCTCGTCGGTGATGCGGCAGGCTTTCCGGATACAAGCGATCTGGTCGGGTGTCTTGACAAGCTTGGCCGCCCCGATCACCGCCGCGGCATCCGTGGGTGGGCCGCCGGGAAACAGCCGACCGGCGGCCCGGCGCATCGCGCCCGTCAGTTCGTCGACGGCGACGGTCGCAGCTGCTGGGATCAGGTCGGTGAACAACTGCGCGAAATGCTCCACGCCCTCGTCGAATTCCAGATACAGCGGCGGGTGCACATGGTCGGCGGGTACCTCCGACTCCCATGAGGCACCCTCGCGAAACGGCATGAACAGATGGGGATGTTCGTCGGTGGCGAGCACGATCGCGACCGGCCGCTCGATGTGCGAAAGGCCGGCGTCGAGCAATGGCCAGGCGGCGCCGGTGGAGTAGACGACATTGGCGTTGTTCAACAGGATCAGCGCGTCAACACCGTTGCCCGCCATAGCCGAGCGCAGCCGCTCGGCCGTGTCGCGTCGCATGCGGGCCCGATCGGGTTGATCGGGGATGCGGATGCTTGATGTGTCTGCAGACAAAGAGCTCGTCATCCTAGACGCCCAAGAACTCCTTGATATTGCCGCTGACGATGCGGGCGGCGTTCTCCGGTCCCACGGCGTTGACGACGGTCGCCAGCGACTTCTCCGAGTAGCCAAATGTGCTTTCGTTGTGCGGATAGTCCGACGACCACATCACGTTGTTTACACCGATACGGTCGATCAGGCGCAAACCCAGTGGGTCGACCATGAATGACGCCCTCATGTGGTTGTCCCAATAGTGCTGGATGCCATGCTCGAGCTGATGATTGAACATGTGTTGGTATGAGGCGAGCAGGTGTTCGGCGTCCTGCAACGCGGCGGGAACCCAGGCGATTCCGCCTTCGAACCAGCCGATGCACAACCGAGGGTGGCGGTCGAGGATACCGCCGAAGATGTATTTGGAGAACATCTCTCGGAACGAGTCGACGTTGATCATCATGCCGACGACGACGCTGTTGACTTCGCACGGGGTCTTGGGCGGTGTCTCGCCGATGTGATGGCTCACCGGCAGGCCGGCTTCTTCGATCTCATCCCAGACCGCACTCATGGCCGTGCACGAGTAGTCGATGACGTTGCCGTCGTCGTCCTTTCCCGGGTTCAGCGGCAATAGAAACGTCTTGAGTCCCAGCGATTTCAGGTCCGCCAAGGTTCGCCGGGTGCCCTTCGGATCCCACCAATTGATCAAACCGGCGCCGTAGAAGTGGCCGTTCGACCGTTCTTGCAGCTCAGCCATGTGCTCGTTGTAGATACGGAACACCCGCTCGCGCAGATCCTTGTCGGGATAGTGGAACAGCGCCAGCACCGCGTTGGGGAACGCCAGTTCCCGGTCGACGCCGTCCTCGTGCAGCTCTCGGATGCGGGCCTCGATGTTGGACGTGGCAGCGCCGGCCATGTCGTCGTACTGCATCAACACCTTGCTGAAATCACCTGGCAGGAATGTCTGTCCCTTGCGCCCCACCATGTACGCGCCGTCCTCGTACCAGATTCGCGGCGCCTTGTCCTTGAGGTCATCGGGGAACTTCTCGTAGAAGATGTCGTCGGCGAGAGAGATGTGGTTGTCGGCCGAGAAAACCTCCGTGCCGGCGGGCAGACCCACGTCGCCGCCGGCGTGACCGCGCCGATTTTTCGGTGCGCCGAAGCCTTCGGGGGGATACAGCGTGGCGGTGCTGGGCTGACTGGACATCATTGACCTTCCATTCGGGTTCTTCGAGTATCTGGTTCGGGATCACCACACGACGGGCAGTTCGTAGACGCCGTAGGCGAGCCGATCATGTTTGAGCGGGATCTGGTCGATCGGCCGGGCCAGTTTCAAGGTCGGGATGCGTTGAAACAGCGTGTGGAAGACGATCTGAAGTTCCGCCCTGGCCAGCTGCTGCCCGACGCACTGGTGCCTGCCGTAGCCGAACGCGACGTTCTGGCCGGCCTTGTTGCGGTGAAGGTACAGGCGGTCAGGCTCGTTGAATGTTTTGGGATCCCAGTTCGCCGGCGCCAGGTCGATGATGATGCCCTCCCCGGCACGGATCACTTGACCGGCGATCTCAATGTCGTCCGCGGCGACTCGGCGCTGGCCGTTCTGGATGATCGACAGGTAGCGAAGCAGCTCCTCGACCGCGTTCGCGAGCACCCCCGGATCGTCGGCGTCACGGATCACCGCCAATTGGTCGGGATGTTCGAGAAGGGCCAGCACGCCGAGTCCGATCATGTTCGCGGTTGTCTCGTGTCCGGCGATGAGCAATCCGGTGGCCAGCTGGGCGGCCTCGCGCACATCGATCTCGCCCGCCTTGACGCGCTCGGCCAGATCGGACACCGCATCCTCGGCGGGGTTTTCCATCTTGGACCGGACCAGATTCGCCAGGTACTTGGCCAGGCCCATCGCCCCCTTCGCGTTGTCTTCGGCCGTGGCGTAGCGGGCGAGCCCCACGTTCGCGTGGTGCTGAAAAAATTCGGCGTCCTCATACGGCACGCCAAGAAGTTCGCTGATCACCAGGGATGGGACAGGCAGCGCGAGTGCCGTGACAATGTCGGCGGGCTGGGGACCTGCCAACATGGCGTCGATGTGCTCGTCGGTGATCTTCTGAATCGCCGGGCGAAGCCCCTCAACGCGCTTGTATGTGAACGGCTTCGAGAGCATGCGCCGAAACCTCGTGTGCTCTTCGCCGTCAGAGGTGAAGACCGACCGCGGTCGTTTGTGCACCGTCGCCAGCATGCCTTCGTTCCAGTGCGGAAAACCCGACCGCCGGTCATCGACACTGACCCGAGAATCCGAGAACAGCGCCCGTGCCTCCTCGTAGCCGGTGATCAGCCACGGTGTGCTGCCATCCCAAATCCGGACGCGGGCGACTGGCTTCGTCGTGCCAAGCTCCAAGACCTCAGGTGGCGGCGCGAACGGGCAGCCAACGTCTCGCGCCATCGGGTACTCGGGGATATCGGCGGCGGCTTCGGTTGTTCCGGTCAGCGTGTTCGACAGTGGGGCGTTCTCATTCTTCGGTGTGGATGACCTGGGCGGGACAGTCGGCGGCGGCCCGGCGTACGTTTTCGACCTGCTCGGCCGGCGGGTTCTCGTTCAGCAGGACGACAACACCGTCCTCCTCGCGTTGGTCGAAAACTTCGCTCGAGTGCAACACGCAGTTTCCGGACGATACGCAGTTGTCTTGGTCGACCCGTACTTTCACTGCGCGCGCTTTCGGTTGTGCGCCGTCACGGGCGCCAGCCACAGCCCCACGATCGCGTCGATGAGCCCTGGCGTCGCTTCCCGCCAACTAGGTCGAGGCGCAGGGGCGGGTTCGGCAAGCCCGCGTTCCCATTCGGCGCACGTATGCATCAGGAGGTTGCGCGCCATGATGTTGCGTTCGGTGCGAACCGCCTTCGGTAGGTCGGGCAGACATCGGTTGATCCCGTCGATGACCTGCACCAGCGACGGCGAGGCGAGCGCGTCCTTGACCACGATCTTGTGGTAGGCCGGGTCGGCCATGGCCTGTGCGGCAAACCGGGCGTACCAGGTGGGGTTGCCGAGTTCGGCCAGGTGCTCCGTCAGTGGGCGAACCAGACAGCCGACCCACTCGCGAAGTTCCGTGGACTGGCTCGTCTGCGCCACCATCTGCTCGCGCAGCTGCTCAATCGGGATACGGTGCTTATTTTCGATGGCGCGGACCAGGTCGGCCTTGGTGCCGAAGTGATAACCGACGGCGGCGTTGTTGCCCTGCCCGGCAGCCTCGCTGACCTGCCGGTTGGACACCGCGTACACGCCATGGTCCGCGAACAAGCGCTCGGCCGCCGACAGGATCGCCTCACGCGTGCTGCTCGCGCGATCGTTGTGGACCTTCGCCGCTGCGGTCATGGATGCAGTCAACACCGGTTTCCATATTAAGTCAAGTGACTGACTTAACCGGGTGGCCGTTAGTCGGCATCTTTGGTCAGGAGACGGCATCTCTGGACGTCAGGAGACGGCATCTCTGGACGTCAGGAGCCGGCATCTTTGGAGGCGCGTACGGCCACCTTGCCCGCCACGGTGCCCCCATCGACGGGCAACACGGTGCCGGTGACGTAGCGGGAGCGATCGGTGGCGAAGTACAACGCCGCCTCGGCGACGTCTTCCACGGTGCCCTCGCGCTTCAGCGGCCGGTCAGCGCGCATTTGTGCGCGAATCGCCTCCTCGAACCGTTCCAGCTGTGCCAGGTCCTTGCCCGCCGCCGACTTCCTTACGATCGCTGTGCGGATGTTGCCGGGCGCCAGGGCATTCACGCGAATCTCGTAATGGGCCAATTCGATTGCGGCGGACTTGGTGAACTGGATGACTGCGGCCTTCGAGGCTCGGTAGGTCATCACGCCGCCGCCGGCCTGAATCCCCCCGATCGAGGTCATGTTGATGATTGACCCGCCACCGTGTCGGGCCATGTGCCGCGCGGCGTCGCGTGTCCCGGCCATCACGGCCAGCACGTTGATTGACATCACCCGGTGAAAGTCGGCCAGGTCGTCGTCGAGGAGGCGACGGTGCATGGTGCCCGACACGCCCGCGTTATTCACCATCACGTGCAGGCCGCCGAAGCGATCGATCGCCGTCGACACCAACCCGCTGACTTGCTCGATATCGGACACATCGGCTTCCACGAAGTGGGCACTGCCACCGATTTCAGAGGCCACGGCCGAACCGCGGTCACGATCAACATCGCCAATCAGCACCGTGGCGCCCTCGGCGCAAAACCGCCGCACCAGGCCTTCGCCGAGGCCCGACGCCCCGCCGGTGACGATCGCGACCTTGCCCGCCAGCTCGTCAGCCATTCACTGCCCCTTTCCGAGTGGTCTGTGCATGGAGAGATCCGTTCGCGTGTCTGCGTGTGGTGAGATCCCTTGGCATGTCTGCGTGTTTGCGTCGCCGCGTCATCGAGATTGAAGCTATGGCCCCCCTTTGTCAGCGTGTCGTCGCCGCGGTGGGCGTGTCGGCGTGATCCTCGGCGAAAAACTCCAGGAGAAGCCGGTTGACGACCGCTGGTTGCTCGAT
>JAFAWC010000573.1 GCA_019242135.1 Mycobacteriaceae bacterium
TCCCACGGCAAATACGTCTGTGTCTTGCCGGCCACCAAACCCCAGTTGAAGGCGCCGACGTTGCGCCGCTTGGGAACCGGCAGAACGCCTTCATCAGTGCTGCCCAGGGGGCGCGCGAGGTACTCGGTGCACAGGATGGGTCGGCCCAGTGGAAGAAGTTCAGCGATCCGGTTTTCGAAGTTGGCTGGTTTGTCGTAGCAGTGGAAGGTGATCACGTCGGCGTTGTCAAGTTGAATGCCGCTCATTGTGCTGCGGCGCCCGGGATCTCCCCAGTTGCCGTTCCACACGGCACTCGTCAATGGTTGGACGGGATCGACGGCTCGCGCCCACCGGAACACCTGGGGGAGAAGCGCTGCGACAAGCTCCTGTTTGTCTTTGCGCTCGACCTGGCGATACACGCGCGCCGGATTGTCGGGTTCATTCCACAGGTCCCAACCCAAAACGCGGTCGTCGTTGCGGAATTGGCTCAACACTCCCGTGACGTAGTCATACAAAACGCCGCTGTAGCGGCGGTCGTCGAGATGCTCAGCGCCGGGGCTTTGCACCCAACCAGAGTTGTGCACGCCGGGTCTGGGCGCGCGCTGAGGACCGGACCTCGGAAACGGGTCCCAGCAGGAGTCGAACAAAACGAAGAGCGGTTTGATGCCGCGGTTCGCCGCGATGGCAACGAACTGCGCCAGACGGCTTTGAAAGCCCTGGCGATCCTGGGCCCACAGCTGATCGTGGAGAAAGACCCGCACGGTGTTGAAACCGAGCAGCCGAGCCAGGCCCAGCTCGCTATCGATGCGTCCCGGATCATATGTGCCCGGCTGAAACATCTCGAGCTGATTGACCGCGGTCGACGTGACGTAGTTCGCGCCGACGAGCCAGCCTTGCGCCTGGTACCAGCGGTTGGCGCGGTCAGCCGACCAACGGCCAGGTTCGGCAGAGGCGCGGGGCACGCGGCACAGCGCGGCCCCCGCTGCCAGTACCAGCGGTAACTTGAGGGCCGTTCGACGACGCACGAAATAACCATAATTTTGCAGATGATGTGCTTAGACGTGCTGATCGATTCGCAATCATTTGGGGTTGGCAATTGTTATCTAGCGTCGCGGCAATGCGTGTCGTGGTCATCTCGGGGGTGATCAGCCGGCGAGCGCGTCGATGAGACGGTCCATGACCGCTCCGGCCTCCCGGCGCGCCGTCGGCTGGTCATCGGCCAGCGCCACGTAGAGCGTGGCTTCGCGCATCGCTCCCAACATCGTCAGCGCGGTGGCCTCCACCGGCTGAGGGGGGATGCGCCCGCTCTCGATGGCCGCGGTGAGCAGCGCGCGGACCAACCCGGTGTTGTAGCGGTTCCCGATCTCGGTCCACCGTGTCCAGCCCAGGACCCCAGGCGCGTCAACCAGCACGATGCGGCGAATCTCCGGGTCGGCACAGGCGTCCAACCAGAAGCCCGCCCCCAGGCGCATGACCTCGATCGCATCCGTCTGGTTGGCTGCGGCGATGGTTTCGCCCATTCGCGTGGCCACCTCCGCCTCAACTTGCTCGAACACGGCCGCGAAAAGCTCTGTCTTATCCGAGAAATGGTGATACAGCGCGCCGCGGGTCAATCCGGCTGCGCGCACGATCGTCTCGAGCGCCACGTCGGCGAAACCATGTTGGGCGAACAACGGCCGGGCCGCGGCAACCAGCGCCTCGCGTGTTTCCGCCGCGCGCTCGGCCTGCGTGCGGCGAACCTCGTCCATCAGCCCTTTCTCTCATACCTACCGTCTGCATACTCGTACATCCAGCATGAGCGTGTCTCAAGATGACGGCCCGATTCCCTGCTTGCGGTGTATACATACGGTATGTATCTTCATACATACCGTATGTATACTAGTGAAGGGATACAGGCCAGATCAGTTCCGCAATCGAAGCGATTGAACTGGACCGGAAGGCGCTTTTGGCGCTGTGCTCCGACATGCCCGACTCGATGTGGGCCACCGAGAGCGGATGCCAGGGCTGGTCGGTGCAAGACCTCGTCTCGCACATGGCCTGCAGCTTCTGGTTGGCCGTCGACTCGTCGAAGCTGCCCGATCCGGGCGGCCTGCCCGCCGAACGGGCAGCCGACCTGTACGTCGACTCGCGCCGCTCGATGAACCCCGACGAGGTGGTGGCCGACTACGAGTCCGTCAGCCTTCGGGGCCTGGAGGTACTCGCGGCAGCCGAGGGCATGGACGTGGATGTGCCGCTGGGCGATGTCGGGACCTATCCAGCATCAGCGGTGCCGACCGCTTTTGCGTTTGAGGCCTACGTGCACCTGCGGTACGACTTGTTCGCACCGCGCGGACCGCTTGGGGGAGAACCGCCGGCATCCGACGAAGTACGGCTTGCCCCGACGCTTGACTGGATCGAAGTATCGCTGCCCCAGCAGAATGCGGACCTGCTCACCGGAATGGACAACGGCGTCGATGTACGTCTCGACGGACTCTGCAGCCGGACCCTGCATATCGGGGGTGCCGGTGTGGCCGCTCAGATCACCTGCGACTCCCGGCAATTCGTGCGCTGGATAACTCAACGCGCCAGCTGGGAAACGCTGGGCGTGCAGGCGGACGGGGACCAATCGACCCTGGAGGTCGTGCGCCGACTGAAGGTGTTCTGAGCCCGGTCGAGGGAGCGCTCAGCGCCGCGTAGACGCGGCCCTCGGCATTGTG
>JAFAWC010000575.1 GCA_019242135.1 Mycobacteriaceae bacterium
TATCCCGCCGATGAGAGCCGTCATCTGTGGAGCTGTCAGGTTCAACATGTACGCCCGGTCCACCAAAAGAACCTCCGGCGGCAGCTTTTCTCCCGGCCGGACGTAGTTGCGGAACCCGTCGGCCCTCGGTTCGAGCAAGGCGAACGACTCAACATCGGTCTGCTCCTGCGATGCGTCGGTACGTCCCGGCGCGAAGGGCACCGAGATGTCAAACCCGGCGTTTTTGGCCGCCTTCTCCACGGCGGCGCTGCCGGCCAGGACGATCAGGTCCGCAAGCGAGACCTTCTTCCCGCCGGACTGTGAGCCGTTGAAGTCCTGCTGGATCCGCTCCAGGGCCTGCAGCACCTTGGACAATTCGGCCGGGTCGTTGACCTCCCAGTCCTTTTGCGGCGCAAGCCGGATGCGCGCACCGTTCGCCCCGCCACGCTTGTCGGTGCCGCGGAAGCTTGCCGCGGCCGCCCATGCGGTGGAGGTCAGCTGCGAGACCGACAGCCCCGCCTCGAGGATCTTGGCCTTGAGCGCGGCAATCTCGGCATCCCCGACAAGTTCGTGGTCGACGTCGGGGACAGGGTCCTGCCACAACTGCGGTTCAGCAACCCAGGGGCCCAAATAACGCGAGGCGGGTCCCATGTCGCGATGCAGCAGCTTGTACCACGCCTTGGCGAACTCCTCGGCCAGTTCCTCCGGGTGATCCAGCCAGCGGCGGGTGATCTCCCCATAGGCCGGATCCATCCGCAGTGACAGGTCGGTCGTCAGCATCGTCGGAGCGCGCTTCGCCGACGCGTCGAACGGGTCGGGAATCGTGCCCGCGCCGGCGCCGTCCTTCGCGGTCCACTGCCACGCGCCCGCGGGGCTCTTGGTCAACTCCCATTCGTAGCCGTACAAGGTCTCGAGGAAACTGTTGTCCCACTTTGTCGGGGTGGGCGTCCACACGACCTCGATACCACTGGTGATCGCATCCTTGCCGACGCCGGTCCCGTAGGCGCTCTTCCAGCCCAGTCCCTGCTGCTCGACCGGGGCGGCCTCGGGCTCCGGACCCACCAGGTCGGCGTCGCCGGCGCCGTGGGTCTTGCCGACCGTGTGGCCGCCGACGATCAGTGCGGCCGTCTCGACATCGTTCATCGCCATGCGGCGGAACGTCTCTCGGATGTCGGTGGCGGCGGCCACCGGATCCGGTTGACCATTCGGTCCTTCCGGATTGACGTATATCAAACCCATCTGCACGTTCGCGAGCGGCTCAGCGAGTTGCCTCTCGCCGCTGTAGCGCTCGTCGCCAAGCCAGGTGTCCTCGGGACCCCAGAAGATCTCCTCGGGCTCCCAGATGTCCTCGCGTCCGAAGCCGAAGCCAAACGTCTTGAACCCCATGGACTCATAGGCACAGTTGCCGGCGAAGATGATCAGGTCGGCCCACGAGATCTTCTTGCCGTACTTCTTTTTGACCGGCCAGAGCAACCGGCGGGCCTTATCGAGGCTGGCGTTGTCGGGCCAGCTGTTGAGCGGGGCGAAGCGCTGAGCGCCGTCGCCACCACCGCCGCGACCGTCGTGGATGCGGTAGGTACCCGCCGCATGCCAGCTCATCCGGATGAACAACGGCCCGTAGTGGCCGTAGTCGGCCGGCCACCAGTCCTGGGATGTCGTCATGATCTCGATGACGTCGCGCTTCAGCGCCTCCACGTCAAGCTTCTTGAATTCCTCGGCGTAGTCGAAGCTCTCGCCCATCGGGTTCGACAGGTTCTCGTGGGCGTGCAGAACCGCGAGATCCGGCTGGTTGGGCCACCAGTCCTGATTCGAATGCGGCCGGTGCGCCTTGGGAGTCGGGGCGGAGATTGCGGGGTTTTCGCTTTCGCTTCTAGTCACGATCGTCCTTTCTTGCGGGAGCGGGTAATTCGCGGTGAGATGTCGAGCAGTCGGGGCACAGACCCCAATAGATGACCTCCGCCTCATCGAGCAGGAAGCCGTTGTCGTCAGACGCGGTGAGACACGGCGCCTCGCCGATGGCACATTCGACGTCCTCGATCGCCCCGCATGAGCGGCACACGGTGTGGTGGTGGTTGTCACCGACGCGTGACTCGTAGCGAGCGACAGACCCGGACGGCTGAATGCGCCGCACCAGGCCGGCGGTGGTCAGGGCACCGAGTACGTCGTAGACCGCCTGTCGGGACACCTCGGGCAGCGCGGAGCGGACGGCGCCGAAGATGGTTTCGGTGTCGGCGTGCGGGAGGGCGTGCACGGCCTCCAACACCGCAAGCCGGGGACGGGTCACTCGAAGATCAGCTGAGCGCAGCCGTTCTGCGTAGTCCGACCTCGAGGGCACGTATGAACTATGGCCCGTTTTCTGGACTGGGTCAAGTCTTCGCTGCGAGCCCGGTTACGCGGTCTTCCTGACCAGCGGCAGCAACAGTTGCCGGCGGGTGTCGATCATGTCGGCGAAGTCATGAAGCGCCTCGTGGACCGAGTGCGCCACCGGGAACGCGGCCTCGTTTGCGCACAGCAGCTCGCAGATCGCTGCGCTGGGGACCAGTATCCATTCGACTCCGGCCGCCGAACAATCCTCGGCGATGACCCACGGGAGCGAGAGAGCTTCGAGGGCACAGTGATTGACGTTGCTCAGGTCCAGGACCAGCGGGTCTTTCACCAACACGAAACGACGAACGACCTCGATGACGCGATCGAGGTTGGTTGTGTCGATCAAGCCGTCGATCGTCACTATCGTGGCCAGGTGCCGGCGATGAGATCGAATTCGTGCGTTCCCGCAGACGAAAGCCGACGTGGTGATCGTGGCGGTCATGGCAGCCTCATTCTCGGTGGTCACGATGGCCAGCGCGGCTAGGCCAGCTTGACGCCAACGCTAATCGCGAAACCTAAGGTGACGCAGAGCAGCACCTAATTGGTTGCTAAGAAATATGTTTCGCCAGTTCAGTTGATCCGCACCGGTTACTGTTGAGACCGTGCGCACTGCGATCGTGATGCTGGTCGGCACGTTGGTGGCGCTCGCCGGTCTGTTGTTCACGTTGCAGGGTTTCGGAGCTGTGTCGGGCAGCCCCATGAGCAACACCACCACGTGGTCGGTACTCGGTCCGATCATTGCGCTGATCGGCATAGCGATCGCGATCGCCGGATGGGTCCGGCGCAAACGGTAGTGCTCGTCGAAATTACCCGCGCCTAGCCTGCCGGCGGTCGATCCTCTTTGCGGATCAACCGACCCAACGCCGCACGATCGGACGCCAGCAGTTCCTCGATGCGCGGGTGATTCACGTCGGCCACGATGATCTCGCCGACCTCCTGGTGCACGTCGCTGAAAATGCCGTGGGATTTCATCTTCTCGGTCTGATAGAGGTTGTCCTCGGTGGGCGTGACGTAGTACACCGCGTCGGCCTTGAAACGGTGGATCAGCCACAGGTGGATCAGGGTCATCAGGCGCTTCTGGCGCAGCCGCTCGGCGAAGGTGTTCTGGTCGCGCACCGTGAGGATGCTGCGGCCGTGCCGATCTTTGATCGGATCGACGATCACGTTGGCGAGCTGCTCCTCATCGTCGCCGTGGATGCCGAGCTCGAGCACGTCCGAGCCGGCGCGCCGCGGCCGCAGTTGCACGCGAAGCTTGTCCGGTAGCTGGTAGTGCGCACTCCACAGCGCCAGCCATTCCTCCAGCAGCTTCTTGGGCACCTCGGTCTGGACGAGATGCTGGTGCTGGGTGGAACCCTTGCCCATGGCTTTGGTGGTCGCCGTCCGACCCGAAGAGGCGGCCAGCGCGGCGTCGCTGCGCGGTCCGCCAACCAAAGTTTGCGGGGTGCGGTACGGCGACTCGACCAGCCGCATCTTGCGCTGCAGCCGTGCCAGCGCCAGCATGCCGTCCTGTTTGAGAGCAGTGGCGAACTCCTCGGCGGCGACCCCGTCGATCTGATGTCCGCCGTAGGTCATGAAATTGAAGACGAAGCCCATCTTGCCGATCTCCTCAGGGAAGCTGCGCATCTCGTCATCGGTCATGCCGGTGGTATCCCAGTTGAACGAGGGGGAGAGGTTGTAGGCCAGCATCTTGTCGGGATAAACGGCGTGGATCGCGTCGGCGAACTGCCGGGCGTCGGCCAAGTCCGCGGTCTTCGTTTCCATCCACAAGACGTCGGCGAACGGCGCCGCAGCAAGCGATTTGGCGATCGCATACGGAATGCCACCGCGGATCTGGTAGTAGCCCTCGGGAGTTTTCGCGCGCTCGCAGTCCCATCCGGCGTCGGCACCCAGCTCCTTGGCTTTCTCGCGGGCCACATACAGTGACGCGCGCGCGGCGAATTGGCGCCATTCGGCGGCGCTCATGTCGAGCGGTTCGCCCTCGCTCTCACGGAATCCCAGCAGCTCGGCCACTGCGTCGCCGTAGGTCTCGAGTCCGGCGTCCGCCTCCCAGGCCTCGACAAATCGCGACTCGACCCGGTCGTAGAGAGTGTCGATCGATTGATCGCTGCCCCCTTGCCAGGCCGCGACCGCTTCGGCGACCAGATCCAGGATGCCCTGGCGCTGCAACCAGGCATCTGCGGCGAGGTACTCGCCCTCGGGAAGGGCGTAGAGAAGATGGCCGTTGAGCTCTTTGACGCCCAGGTCGTAAAAGCGCCGCATCATTGCCAGGAAGCAGGCCTTGTATGAGGGCACCTTCAAGTTGGTCGCACCGAGCAGGAACGGCTGGTCGCGCTCGTCGGCGCGGCTGTCGAGCAGGTTGGCCGCCTCCGCGTCCGTCCGCGCAACGATGATGCCGGGCACCCCCATGACGTCGAGCTGGAAGCGGGCCGCGTTGAGGCGCTTGATCTGCTCGTCGGACGGCACCAGAACTTTGCCGCCCTGGTGGCCGCATTTCTTTGTGCCCGGACGTTGGTCCTCGATGTGATATCCGGGCACCCCGGCCTCCACGAAGCGGCGGATCAGGTTGCGCACATGGGGATCTCCGCCATGGCCGGTGTCGGCGTCGGCGATGATGAACGGCCGGAAATCGATGGCCGGGTTCGCGGCGCGCTGCTCGTCGGTCATCCGCAGGCGCACGTACTGCTGGTTGCGGTCGGCGGTGAGAAGCGCGCGCACCAGTCCGGCGGCCTCGTCAGGGACCTGGCTGAGCGGATAGCTGGCCAGATCCGGTCCGGGGTCCTCGCTGGTCGAGCCCTTGGCGGAGGTCGCCCAACCGCCGAGGTAGATGCCCTCGATGCCCATCCGTTTCATGGTCACCGCCTGCCCCGGCGAATAGGGTCCGAACGTGGTGATGCTCTGGCGGTTGGCGAACAACTCACACAGGCGGGGATAGAAAGCCTCGGCGGCCTCCCGCGCGACCGTGTAGTCGACGGGGATCGTGCCCCGCTGCTCTACCACCTGGCGGGCCGAGTAGAGCCGCACAATCCCCTTAAAGCGCGGACTGTCGAAGTATCGCTGGGTGGCGGCGACGTCCTGTTCAAACGGGGTGAGGACGTGGGCATCCGCTTCGATAATGGCCATGGGTTTACGCTCCTGTCCAGCGCGGTTCCGCTGATGACGATGTGAGTTTAGCCCCGGGGCATCGACCGTTGGGCGTCGCGGCGCAAGAGGTTACTGTCGAGTACACCCCCGGAGACGTGGAGGTCCGCGATGACAGTCACCGAGCAAGTCAGCGAGCGACAGGCCAGGCAGGTCGCCGAACAGGCCAGAGAGGCAC